>JAZONT010000017.1:0-10264 GCA_045654665.1 Candidatus Onthoplasma sp. | reverse complement strand
TTTTCACTTCATTAAAGCCATCACTATAGAAAATGTTTAAGTATTTTTCAACATTATTTTTAGTGGCATTTATTTTACTTAAATTTACTGCCGTGTTGTTAATATCTATCATATCAAAAGTTAAATTTAATTTTTTATTGCTTTTAAAATGTAATAACCTTTATTTCTATCAATAATCTCACAATTACCAAAAACAGAGTTTATATGCTTTTTCAAGCTTTCCATTCCATGATCTTTTCTAATAACTAAAACAAGTTGACCATTATTATTTAGATGTTCGTAAGCACCATTCATTAAATCAAACAAAAGTTTTTTGCCAGTTTTAATTGGTGGATTTGTTACAATGAAATCATAATTATTTTTAACTTCACTAAAGCCGTCGCTATAAAAAACATTAGCATCAACATTGTTCTTTTTAAGATTTTCCCTGCTTAGTTTAACGGCTGTTTTGTTTATGTCCACCATATCAAAAGTTACATGAAATCTTTTCATTAGAGCAATCGCAATAACACCAAGCCCACAACCCAAGTCAAGACCCTTTCCTCTAAGTTCACATTTTTTATCTATTGCCTCTAATAGCGCGCGAGTTCCATCGTCTATTTTATTCTTAGAAAAAATGCTATCGCAACTGCGAAAGCATAAATTCAAACCTAACACACTATCATTGAAATCAAAGAAATCTTCTTCCTTATGATCTTTATCAATAAAATAATGTTGCAAAATTACCCCCTATAGAAAGTTGCTTCAATTGGCAACACCATGACAATCATTCCAAGCATAATAAATGCTAAGCCCAAAAGCATTAAGGTTACATAAAACCTATCATTTTTGTTGATTTCAACTTGGTTTCTTTTTGCCATTGTGATACGTTTTGCTGTCATACAAAGGGCTGTTCCTATGATGGCTATGATTATTCCTGTTATAACAGTGTATCTCAATAAAAATTCCAATGGTTCCATTGCTAAAAATAATGACATAATTCTTTCTCCTATTATTATATTAGCACTAAAATGAAAATTTGTCAATACTAGAATTATTTTCTTCTAAACAATCTTGCAAATAATGTTTTGATTTTGTTTGTTACATCATATTGCCTATACAAATAAAACAATCTATAACCAACTGAAACTAAAGCAGTTAACACAAGCGCAAATAACGCAATATCCGTGATTAAGCCATAAAACATAACAAAAGTTAAACCAGCAAGAGTTAAACCTTCAAATAACATATAACAAGTGTCAACAGCGTCAATCATTTCCGGCATTGTGTTTTTGTTTGTTAAAACTAACAAGGCATTCATTAAAACTGCCGCAATAACAGTAAACACACAAACAGCAACACCAATATAGCCCTTAACAGTGAAGAAAATAACGAGAGTTGAAATTGTTAATGCATTTCCGATTGCGTTTATAATTACGTGAATAAAATCATCTTTATTTTTAAAAAGTTCCATCCAAATTTTTGTTACTAATATGCCAGCAACAAAGATTCCAACAGACCACTCCGGCATCATTAAGAAAGCTGCCATAGCCATTGGCAAAAGTGCTATTTCAATAGCGAATAAAATTTTAAAAAAAGTATCATTTCTAGTCATAATTTACCTCGCTAGTATTTTAGCAAAGAAATTTATTTTTGCCAACTAAATTCGTGCTGTTTTTTAAATCTTTTTATCTTTTAGCAATATTTTAACAAAAAATTTGATTTCACATATTATGAACTATGGAAGACATTAAACCACTATAAATAACTTCCATATCAAAAAAAGGAGAATGAATGAAGAAAATTTCAATTTTGCTAGTGTTTGTCCTTTGTGCTTTTTCATGCTTCACTTTCATTGGTTGTGGCAAAAAAGACAAAGACAACACTCTTAGAATCAGCGAAGTTACTCACTCTCTTTTCTATGCTCCTCTTTATGTTGCCATGAATAATGGCTATTTTGAAGAGGAAGGACTGAAAATTGAATTAACTAACGCTGGCGGAAGCGACACTGTTATGTCTGCTTTAATTTCAAAAAGTGCTGATATTGGCTTAATGGGACCTGAAAGTTGTGTTTATGTTAGAAACAACGGCATGAAAAACGCGCCAAAAATATTTGCACAACTTACAGCTTGCGATGGATCTTTCCTTGTTGGAAGAAACGCTGTTAGCGATGAATTTGACTGGAACAGTTTGGCTGGAAGCCATATTATTGCTGGTCGTAAAGGCGGAATGCCTGCAATGACATTGCAATACATTTTAGAAGAAATATATGGACTAACAACCGGAGCTGAACTAACAAGTGGTGTTGATGTTAAGTTAGACACAACTATTGCTTTTAACCTTACCACTTCATCTTTCGTTGCTGGAACTGGCGACTTCTGCACCATGTTTGACCCAACAGCAAGTCAATGTGAACTTGATGAAACTGGATATATTGTGGCTGCACTTGGTGACGAAGTTCAAGATGTTCCTTACACTTGCTTTGTTGCAACAGATTCTTATTTGAAAAACAACGGAACCAAAATTGATAAATTTATGCGTGCATTAAAGAAAGGTTATAATTACCTCATAAATGCATCCGATAATGAAATCTTAACTAGTTTAAAACCATCATTTAACACAACAAGTGATGAATTAATTTTGGCTTCTGTTAAAAACTATATAAGAATTGGTGCATACGCAAGCAGTTTTGAATTAAAGGAAAGTTCTTGGAATAATATGCTTGATATTATTGATAACGCAGGTGAATTAACTAATCGCGTTGCATGGAATGATGCTGTTAACAACTCTTTTGCTAAAAAAGTTGCTTAATGAATATTGTTGAAATTAAAGATTTAAGTTTAATTTACCAAAGCATCAAACATGAAACAACTGCTTTAGAAAACATTAATTTAAGCATAAAAGAACATGAATTTATTTCAATTGTTGGACCGTCGGGATGTGGAAAAACCACTATTTTATCACTAATCTCAGGACTTATTAAACCAACAACTGGTTCAGCCAAAGTTATGGATAAAACACCAAGTCCTAAAGATGATGTTACTGCTTATATGTTTCAACGAGATAATCTTCTGCCTTGGCGAAACATTGAAAATAATATATATTTTGGCTTGGAATTAAAACGAAAAAAGTCACCTGAAAGGAAAAAATATGCTATTGATTTGGCACAAAAATATGGTCTTGGTGAGTTTTTAAAAAAACATCCAAACGAATTAAGTGGTGGAATGCGTCAACGTGTTGCGCTAATTAGAACGCTTGCGCTAAAACCTGAACTACTTCTATTAGATGAACCTTTTAGTGCGCTTGATTATCAAACGCGACTTCAACTTTGTGATGACGTTTATGAAATAATCAAGAAAGAGAAAAAAACTGCAATACTTGTAACCCATGACCTTATGGAAGCCATAACTATGAGTGATAGAATTATTGTTTTAACTGCTAGACCAGGAACAATCAAAGCCATACACACACCTAAATTTAACAAAAATTTAACACCTTTTGAAAAAAGACAAACTGATGAATGCAAAATTCTCTTTGATAAAATTTGGCAGGAAATTCAAAATGAAAACCAAAATAAAATTCAGTAAAGCCCACAAAGATTACCTAAGAAAACATGCAACAAAAAAAGGATTAATTATTCTCACTCAAATTTTAATTTTAGTTGCATTTATTCTTGGTTGGGAATTACTCAGCAAATATGAAATTATAAGCTCTTTCTTCTTTTCTAGCCCTTCAAAAATAATAAACACTCTTGGCGAACTTTATGCAAGTGGTGAATTATTTTACCATGCAAAAATAACACTCAGCGAAACCTTAATTGGCTTTTCAATTGCAACACTGATTGGCTTTATCGTGGCATTTATTTTGTGGTATAGCGACTTCCTAAGAAGAGTTTTGGAACCATATTTGGTTGTGTTAAATTCTCTTCCAAAAATTGCTCTTGGCCCAATCATAATCGTATGGTTCGGTGCAGGAGAAAAAGCAATTATCTTTATGTGTATTTTAATCGTTATTATTGTGACGATTATGAATATTCTAAATTCCTTCACAAGTTGTGATAAACAACTTATTTCCCTAGCCCAATCACTTGGTGCAAATAAAATCCAAATATTCTTTAAACTAATCTTACCTAATTCACTTAAAGACATTGTTACCACACTCAAAGTTAACGTTGGATTAAGTTGGATTGGCGCAATTATGGGTGAATATTTGGTGTCACGTGCCGGACTTGGATATCTTCTTATTTACGGCGGTCAAGTGTTTAACTTAAACCTTGTTATGACTGCAACTGTAATATTATGCGTTCTAGCAAGTTTAATGTATTTTGCCGTTGCGATATTTGAGAAATTAATGAATAAATTGTACCAGTGATTATTTATCTTCCAGTAAAATTAAACCACTAATTTTATTGTTTTAATATTGAAAAAGAGAGCAATACTGCTCTCTTTTTATTCCTATCTTCTTAATTTCTTAAGAATGGTGGTTGGCTCGAATTAAGTTCTAAAACATTTCACCATATATTTGATTAACGACGAAGTTTTCTAAGGAATGGTGGAATGTCATCATCGTCGATGATTGGTTTTTTGTTTGCAACTGAAATGTCTTCAACTTCATCGATATGTTCTGGTTCTTCAATTTTTTCTTCTACTGGCATTTCTTCGACTTTTTCTTCATTCACAGCAGGATTAGAAATTGGTTCAACTGTTTCAGTGAAAACTTTAAAATCTGCGCTGTTATCTTTAAATTCAGGAGCAGTTTCATGAACTTCATCTTTATGCTCAAAACCTGTTGCAATAACTGTAACTTCTGTTTCACCGCTAACATCATTATTTACATTTGCACCGAAAATGATATTACAATTTTTATCCGCTACATCTCTAACCAAATCAACTGCTTCATAAACTTCACTTAAAGTTAAATCTCTTCCGCCTGTGATATTAATTAAAATGCCTGTTGCACCTTCAATGCTTGTTTCAAGAAGTTGACTTGTTACCGCTTGGCGAACTGCTTCAATTGTTTTGTTTGCACCTCTTCCTTTACCAATACCCATGTGAGCAATGCCTTTATCTTTCATGATTGTTGAAACGTCAGCAAAGTCAAGAGTGATAAGACCTGTAACAGAGATAACTTCAGTTACGCCTTGAATTGCTTGGTGAAGAACGTCATCGGCATATCTAAACGCGTCAACAAATGACACTTCTTTATTAAACAAAGTGTAAAGTTTATCGTTTGGAATAACAACCAAACTATCAACATATTTTTTCATTTCTTGCATGCTTTGTTCCGCATTTTGAGCTCTCTTTGGACCTTCAAACTTAAATGGTTTTGTTACAACACCAATAGTTAAAATTCCCATTTCTTTTGCAATTCTTGCAATAACAGGTGCTGCGCCACTTCCTGTTCCACCACCGAAACCTGTTGTGATAAACACAAGGTTTGTTCCTTGAAGCATTTTTCTAATGTCGTCAATGCTTTCTTCAGCAGCAGCCTTACCAACATCTGGATTTGACCCTGCCCCTAATCCTTTAGTTAAATTTTTTCCAATTTGAATAACTTCATCAGCATTAGACATCATCAAATCTTTCATATCAGTGTTAACCGCAACGAAATACGCACCGGTTATTCCCGATGCCACCATTCTGTTAACAGCGTTGTTGCCACCGCCACCAACGCCCACAACTTTAATGTTACAAATGTTATTTACTAAATCCATGTTCATCTCCTTAAATTATGCTTTCAGCAAGCGAAACCAAACCGGTTTTTGATGTTTGAAATTTATCGTGCGAATTGTTAAAAGGAATTTTATATTCATAAACATTTAAACCAGTGATATCTTTAAGAATATTTTTCACGCCCTTAAAGTTAGAAATTCCATCGCCAGTTAGGTATATGTCAATTCCATTAAACACATCATCCATTGTTAAGATGTCTCTTATAACCTTTGCAATAATTTCAATCCTACTCTTAACAACTTGATTGGTTATGTTAATTGGTGATTTGATTAAATTGCCTTTATAACACACTTCGTAATATTCGTTTTTCTTGCTCTCAACTGTTAAAATAACTTTTCGCTTTATGAGTTCGGCAGATTTAAAGTTTAAATTTAAAACTTGCATTAAATCTGAAGAAATGTGGCCTCCGCCCATAGCAAAAGATGTTAACAATGCGAGCCCTTCGCCTTTTAACACTGCAACACTGGTTGATATGTGACCCACATCGATAATTGCTATTGGTTTTTTATCGTTTTTCACTGGTTCACAGGCCATTGCTTGCCCAAGAGCAATTGAAACAAATTCCACGTTTGCTATTTTTAAATTTTTTAATTTTTCTCTTATAAGATTTATAAAAGAATTTTTTGCCAATATGTAACTTGCATCTAAAACAAGTGAGGTCGATTTCTTGCCAATCGGACACAATGTTTTAAAATCATCATCTAAAACACATTGCATTGCACTGAAACTAATAACTGAATATTCTTCGCTTGCTCCAAATGTGGCATTGTTTTGATATAATGTTCTCAAATCTGAATCGGTGATTTTATGTGGTCCAACATATTTTCTTGAAATGCGTTTGCAAACACAAACACAAAACTCACTTGGAACACCAACAATGATTGAATTAATTGATTTTTTTGTTTTTTGAGACAACCCATCAATTAAAGAGTTTAAATCATTTTCGAGTTCATTAACACTTAAAAATTCACCATCCATAAACCCGTCGTACAAAACACTTTCTTCTGCTATTATTCTTTGTTTACCAGCAAATTTTGTTACAGCTATTAATCTTAAACTGGATGAACCTATATCCAAGATATATTTCAACTTATTAAGCAAAATTCCCCCTTGTTTTGGAATTGAGAAAACCCAATTCTACATTATCTTGATATAATTATATAAAATCTTAAAATTTTAGTCAAATAATTATTAATTATTTATATAAATTTCTTAACTTTTTTGAAAGTTTATAACACACCACAAGATATTGTTGATTTTTTCTTATTAATACACCATATTAACCTGTTAATATAAAATTGAACAAAAAAATAAGGTCTTGCCAACCTTATTAATTTCCATTTTCTTGATTGTTATCTTTTGGGATGTAAACATTATGTTGAACACCGTTAATGTCGTAATAAATTTTAATAACACCGCTTGCTTGTCTATCTCCTTGATCTTCTTCTATAAGCGAATTTAAAGTAGCTAAACAAATGCTTAATTTTTTTGATAAGTTTTCACTTGGATTTTCAATGTCAAATTTAACGCCATATTTTGTTGTTAAAATAATTTTATCAAAGCTTTCATAACTTTCAAATTCAACAAATTCGAACATATCAACTAAATCTACTCTTGTGTAATATTGTGTTACTGTGTCTGTTTTAGTTTTGACATTGTTTAACATTGCCTGATTTAAAGCATATATTGCTTTTTGTTGAAATTCACTTCCAATAAAATCACATTTTAGAGTTGAGTTATTAATATTTAAAGAGCCATCTTTTATATGTGTTAATTCGGGAACAGGATTAACTCCTTGATCGGTTTCGATTTCTTTGATTTCTAAAACTTTTAGTTCCTCATCCATTATGTAGTATTTATCATTAAAAACTGTGTAAAACATTTTATGTCTTGCCCTAACACAAATTTCAATTTTTGTGACACTTGTTGTTTTAATTTGAACAACTTTAACATCTGCGTATTTAGCTTCAATATTTGAAATTGCCTTTTCTTTATCTAATAAAAATATTGACCGCCCTGTTTTGAATCCACCAGCTGAAATTATTTCTTCCTTACCAACTGATATTGCACTATCGCCAACAACCGTTACAGATTGCGTGCGCAAACAAAACACAGCACCAAATAAAATTGATGTTAACACTATAAAGAATAAAAGTATTGACAATGTTATTATTGTTTTCTTTTTCATCTTCTTCTTATGTTTGCTCCTAATGTTGTTAACATATTCTCCAAATGATCATAACCACGATCAATAAAGTGGATGTTTTTAACCGTTGAACATCCATCACTAGCCAAAGCCAACACAGTTAAGCTTGCTCCACCTCGCAAATCTAATGCTTTAACTAATGCTGGTTGAATTGATTTAACACCTTCAACTTTTACGGTTTTTGAATTGTTTAATTCAACTTTAGCACCAAACTTTTTAAGTTCAGGCACCGTTAAAAACCTGTTTTCAAAAACATTTTCAACAATAGTTGTTTCACCTTTCGTAACACAGCATAATGCAAGCATCATTGACTGCAAATCTGTTGGAAAATTTGGATGATATCCAGTTGAAATAAACCCTGGTGATATAAGTTCGTTTTCTCTAGATATGTGTATTATATCATTTTTATATTCAATTTGACAACCAATTTTTTGCAAAATATCAATTAATTTTAAATTTTGATAAGGCAATGCATTTGTAATCTTTACATCACCACCCGTAACTGCCACCGCTGTCATTATCGTTCCGGCTACAATTCTATCACCTATTGGTCGATATTCGGTAGATGAAAGTTTATCAACACCAAATATTGTTATTTTATTTGTTCCAGCACCTAAAATCTTTGCACCCATTTGATTTAGGAAATTACATAAATCAACAACTTCAGGCTCACGGGCGGGATTAATTATTGTGGTTTTACCTTTTAATTTGCATGCAAATTGAATTATGTTTTCTGTTGCTCCAACACTTGGAATTTTTAGTTTAATTTTATTTGCTTTTGCTTTCTTAACTTTAAAATAAACATGATCATCAAACTCAAAAACACTCACACCTAATTTTTTTAAAGCTTTAATATGAATATCAATCGGTCTTGCACCTATTTGGCATCCACCCGGAAGTGTTAAATCAATTTCACCAAACTTACTCAGCATTGGTCCAAGTAAAAAAACTGAAGATCGCATTGTTTTAGACAATTTGCAATCTAGATTTGGAATGTTCGCATTTTGTGAATTAATCATAATAGAATTTTCTTCTTTTCTTATGTGAACACCAATCTTTTTTAAAATTTTAACCATATTTTTAACATCTGTTATATCTGGCACTTCGTTTATTTTAACCACACCATCACAAAGAATACTTGCACTCATAATTGGCAAAACTGCATTTTTGCTCGTTTGGTTTTTTATTTCTCCATAAAGTTTATTTCCGCCAACAATTTCAAAACAATCTAATTTTTTATTCATAACTATAATTATGCTAAAATTATAATTTGTGTTTACTTAAAACATACTCACTCTTAAAGTAAATTGTATTATAATTTATCTCAATCTATGTTGCAATCAAATTTATTGTGTGTTATATTTATAATATTGAAGGAGCATAAAATGTCAAAATATATTAATAGATTAACAGACGAAGAAATTGAAAATTTTTTTAATGATAATGGTTATGCGTTAGTAAAAGACCTAACCGATGATGACGGTTTTACAATTGATGCAATTGAAAGAGGAGATAACGATATTTTTGTTCGTGCTCAAAAAACAAAAAAAGATGATATTGATATAGAAATTGAAAACCTTTTAATTCAAAAAATGCCAGGTTTTATGGCATTATCCGCACTTGCTTCAATGCATAGTGGCTATGGCAGAAATATTGATTTAATTTACTTTTCTGACTATTTCTTGTCAAAGTTTTGCATTACTCAAGGAGATAAAGATTCAAGCGAAGAATTATGTAATTCATATATTAGATACATGATAGAAAAATTTCCAACATACAAAAATGATTTTATTGAATATTGCAAATCCCTACAAGATGATGAATTTGATTATGAACACACAATCTAAAAAAGCCATGAAATATTGGTGGAAATTTTACTCTTCCTACTCTGCCTATCAACAGCGTCAAAACTCTCCCTTTTGCTGATTTGCCAAAGCAAATACTAGCCTATTGCTCGGTTCTCCTGTCGGAGCCGGCCGCAATCACAGATTGCTCCCGTTCGCTTACTAAAAACTTGCCACAGGCATCTTTTCTTTACGTGCTCAACCTTTCCCCTTCAAAGCATTCGCTTTGTGGGGTCCCCAAGAATGCCTATCAACATTCAACACAACACCTATCGCACTCATGAAAACTAACAGTGAAGTTGAACCGGCAGAGATGAATGGAAGTGGCAAGCCTGTTGGTGGAATTGAACCTCTTAACATCAGTTATAGTATTATGAATTTTTCATAAGTTTTTTTATGTTTCTTTTGCCTCTGTTGAAAAATCTCCATTGCCATCAGAGCATTAGCGAGTTCTTTTAGAATATCTCTTTTAAAAGGCGTTTGTTTAACAACATTATACTAAC
>JAZONT010000016.1:0-17091 GCA_045654665.1 Candidatus Onthoplasma sp. | reverse complement strand
AAAGAGTTGGAAAAAGCCAAAGGAAAGATTATAATGGTAAAGAAAGAATTTAACGAAAAGGATGAAAACGATGGAAAATAAACAATTTGTAACAGATATAGCAGATATTAACAAGGAATTTGCTCAATGGTATACTGATGTAGTGTTGAAAACAGACATGGTTGACTATGGACCTGTTAAAGGAACAATGGTTATTAAACCTTATGGTTATGCAATTTGGGAAAACATTCAAAACTATTTCAATAAGGAATTTAAAAAACAAGGCGTTGAAAATGCATATTTCCCAATGTTAATTCCTGAAAGCTTTTTAATGAAGGAAGCTGAACATGTTGAAGGTTTTGCTCCAGAAGTTGCCGTTGTAACACATGCAGGTGGTGAAGAATTAAATGAAAAATTGATTATTCGTCCAACTAGTGAAACAATTATATGTGATATGTATTCAAAGTGGATAAAATCTTATCGAGATTTACCAGTTAAAATGAATCAATGGTGTAATGTTTTGCGTTGGGAAAAAACAACTCGTCCGTTCCTTAGAACAAGTGAATTTTTATGGCAAGAAGGTCACACGGTGCAATCTTGCTCAGAGGACGCTGAAAAAGACGCCCAAACAATGCTTAAAGTTTACACTGACGGGCTTAAAAACTTGCTTGCAATTCCAACATTAACAGGAAGAAAAACTGAAAATGAAAAATTTGCAGGTGCACTTGTGACTTACAGCATGGAAGCAATTATGAAAGATGGGAAATGTCTTCAAGCGGGAACAACACACGATTTAGGTCAGAACTTTGCAAAGGCTAGCAATATCAAGTTTTTAAACAAAGAAGGTGTTTTAGAATATGGATATTCAACAAGTTGGGGAGTAAGCACTAGATTAATCGGTGCTTTAGTAATGGTTCACGGAGATGAACGAGGTTTGAGAATGCCTCCTAATGTTGCGCCAATTCAAACAGTAATAATTCCAATTGCAAGCAAAAAAGAAGGTGTGATTGAAAAATGTGAAGAAGTTAAATCTTTACTTGAAAATGCCGATATTAGAGTAAAACTTGATAACACAAACAATACTCCAGGCTGGAAGTTTAATGAATATGAAATGAAAGGTGTACCACTTCGTTTGGAGATTGGTCCAAGAGATATTGAAAATGGTGTTGCAACAGCAGTAAGGCGTGACACTCATGCAAAAGTTCAACTAAGTTTAAGCAATATTACTGATGAAGTTTCAAACCTTCTGGAAGAAATTCAAAAAAATATGTATAATCAAGCTGTTGAAAGTTTTAATAATGCCATTATTGAGACTGAAAATTACGATGAAATGATTGATGCTATTAATAATAAAAAAGTTGCATTATCATACCACTGTGGTGACAGCAACTGTGAAGAAGAAATTCGTCAAAACACAACAATCAAAACAAGAGTAATTCATTCTTATGATGAAAATCATAAATGCGTTTATTGTGGTAAACCTAGTAAATATAGAGTTTATTTTGGAAAGCAATATTAATAAATAAACTTATTTTTAGTTTTGCTCAAAAATATAGTTTGTTATTAGTCACAATAAAACAAGGCGGTTGCCTTGTTTTTTATCATATTAACGAAAAATTTAGCATAACATAGTTAAAATGTTGTTTTTTAAAATAATATTTTAAAATATGTTGAAAATTTAAAAATTTATTGATATAATTAAAACATTGTGAAAGATATAATCCGCGCTTTTAAAAGAATTCCAGAGAAGAACAGGACAGTGGCATACGCAATTATTGCTGTATTTAAAAACCTGTTGTTTTTTGCTTTTAAAATCATAGTTGGAATTATATTTAAAACACCATTACTTATTGTTATTGCTGTTTACAACTTGCTTGTTGGTATTATTATGGCTAATTGTTCACAAGGATTAATTAAGCACAAAGACAATATGAAAGATTGCAAGATATACATTAGGGGTGGTGTGATCCTTCTTGTTTCAAGTGTTTTATATATTGTTTATAACATTTATCAAGTTGGCAATCCTTATAATATTGAATATAATTTACCAATTGCTATTTTAATCGCAGCAATGGCAGCATTCACTGTTGCAATGTCGATTAACGGACTTGTTAAAACAAAGGGCAGAACAATGCTAATTCAAGAATATAAATTTACTAAATTCGCAACAGCATTAAACAATATCGTTTTAACTCAAATAGCACTACTTGCAATATTTCAAGTTCCAAATATGCATTACTATAACTCAATCGCTGGAACATTAAATGGATTGGTTATTTTAGGGTTTGCATTATACATAATAATCACAGGATTAATTAAATTAAAAGTTTATACAACAGGAATAACTAACAAAAAATCAAAAAAAGAAATTGAAGAAAAATAACCTTGCCCATAAATCTATAAGGTGTTAGACAAAATAAAAAACAACTCATTAAATGGGTTGTTTTTTGGTAGCCTCACGGAGAATTGAACTCCGGTCTCAGCCTTGAGAGGGCCGTGTCCTAACCTCTAGACTATGAGGCCATATTAAACTATATTCATAGTAACACATTTAAAACTTAATTTCAAGCACATTTAATAAATTTACTAAAATTTATAGGATTTAGATATTTTTTATGATATAATTCATTAAACAAAAGATGAAAGAGAGATGGTTTAATTATCGTCCATTATGCTTGATTTTCGGCTTCCTACTATTAGGAAGTGTTTTTGCGTTTTACGCACCAAATAAAACCCTTTTAAGTATTTTAGTTATGGTGGCGGTAATCGCTGTTTTATTTGCTATTGCAATGCTTAAAAAGAGAACTCAATATGTTTTACTTCCTATTATTGCTTTTATTGTTGGAATAGTGGCATTTTACCTTGCAGTTTCAAGTTTTAATAGAACCATTGATTTAATGCCAAAAACAATTGAAGCAAGAATACACAATATAACCAATGAATTTGATGGTTGCATCTCTGTTGAAATGGATAGTTGTGTTTTTGATGGTAAAAAAATTAACGATAATATTAAGGTCTATATATATGATAATTCTGGATTATTTGAAAACATTAAAGTTGGAAATATATTAAAATTTAAACCGATTGAGTTTAACAAAAATGATTTACTCAAATATGAAACACCAAATTCAAATTATTACACTAAAGATTTAAAATATACCATAATCACTAACATTGAAGATTGTGTTTTAATTGAAAAGGATAGAACTTTTGCAGAAATTGTGAGAGAGAAAGTGAAAGATAATTTAACTTATGGTCTATCCAACGAAAACACCGAAATCGCTTATTCTGCATTGTTTGGCGACAAAGATTTATTGTCAGACAAACAATATAGTGCTTATAAATTGTCTGGTGTTGCTCACTTGTTGGCGGTTTCTGGTCTTCATGTCGGAATTATTGTTGGAATATTGAATTGGTTTCTAAAACGGATTAAAATTAAAAATTAGTGGAAATTTGGCGTTATTTCAATATTTTTATTGTTTTATATGTATTTGTGTGGTTATGCAGTTTCAATTGTTAGAGCAAGTATAATGTCTATGCTCGTGCTGATTGCTGGAATTCTAAGAAAAGAGTATGACCCATTTAATTCTATTTCAATTGCAGGAATTGTTATTTTCTTAATTAATCCATTATGTATATTCGACGTTGCGTTTTTGCTAAGTTTTTCATGTGTTATTGGAATTGCTATGTTATATTCACCAATAAAGAAAGCCTTAAGCAAAACAAAAATAAATGAAAAGCTTATTAAACCAATTGCAATTAGTTTATCAACCACAATAGCAATTGTTATGATTATGGCATATTTCTTTAAAACATTAAACATAATTTCAATTATTGCTAATGTTATTTTAATTCCAATCTTTACCATTGTTTTCCAAATTGTTTTTGTTGTGTCAATGTTATCACTCTTAGCATCACATTTAACATATTTGCTTTATCCATTAAATTACATATTTAATCTCATAAATTTAATTGCCACAACTTTTGGAGGGCTAGCAATATCCAACTTCAATACCATTAATTTCAACTTTATTGCAATTGTTATATACTTTGTTTTATTGCTATTTATTGGCAGATTTTGTACAGCAAAATACCAGTTTAAGCTTATAACTTTGCTTCCAATAGTTGCATTATTGTTCTATTGTCTGCTATAATAGGAGGGATATGAAATTTATTGAACTAAACAAACATCTTAAAGAGAAAATTGAACCTTTATATAATTTAAAGGGCGAAGATTTTTTCTTGATTAAACAAGCAATCAATAATATTAAATCACTTTTAATCAAAGATTTGGAAGAATTTAACTTTGTGTCACTAGATGCGGATAAAATGAAAAAAGAACGAGTTTATGAACAAATGGTTGGATTTCCAATTGGTAACGAATATAGATTAATCATTCTAAATAATCCTAATCAAGAAATTGTTAAGTTTTTAAATAAATATGAATTCATTGATGATTTTTTAATTTTAGTGTGTGTTAATGCTGAGAATTTAACTGCTGGAGTAGTGGTTGACTGCTCGAGTTTAGATAAAGCAGACACGAATAAATATATATTAAATTATCTTTCAAAAAGTTGCTTAAAAATTGAAGAACAAGCACTAGATTATATTGTTGAAGCCACAAATAACAATATGACTAAAATAGTTAACGAACTCAATAAAATAACAGCATATTGTGTTGATACTGATATTGTAACAATGGATATTGTAACCAATTTAGTGTCTAATACTAGCGAATATGCAATTTTCATGCTTACCAATGCTATTGATAATAAAGATTTTTCTTCTTATCAAAGAATATTGCACGATTTGTCAAAAGGCCAATCTCAAAATGAAATTTTCGCCTACATGGGTAAATATTTTAAGCGTATGCAATATATTTCTTTAAACAAAAATGATGAAGAACTTAGTAAAATTTTAAATATCAAACCCTATGCAGTTCAAATGTCTAGAAAGAACATAACAAAAAATGGAGTGAAGTATTATCTTAACCTATATGAAAAATACATTAATCTTGACCATAAAATTAAATCAGGTAAGATTAGTGCAACAAATGCACTTTATGAATTAATATTTTAAATATGAATGAACTTTTAATTCCAACTCAAATAATTCAATCAAAACGCAAATCAATTTCGCTTATAATAAAAAATAATGGCGATTTTATTGTTCGCACGCCATTAGGGCTTAGCAAAAAAGAAATTTTAAAGTTTATTAATAAAAAATCTAGTTGGATAATAAAGAAAAGAACTGAACAAAAAGAAAACTCAATTAAACCTTTAGATTTCAACTCATCAACCATCTTTTTGATGGGAAAACTTTATAAATTTAATTTTCACAATAAAACTAGGGTTGCTTTAAAGGATAGTTATATTTTATTACCTAAAGAAAATTCAAAAGAAAGATTTGTTTCATTTTTAAAGAAAACTGCTAAAAACTATTTGGAAGATAGAGCAAAATTAATTGCTAGTTTGTTTAATTTTTCATATTCAACGATATCAATATCTTCAGCAAAAACTTGTTGGGGATCTTGTAGTGTTAAAAACAAATTGCATTTTACATATAAACTTATTTTTTGTCCATTGGATGTTATTGATTATGTTGTTTTGCATGAATTATGCCATACTAAAGTTAAAAATCATAGTGCTAAATTTTGGGCATTAGTTGAAAAGTGCAATCCATATTATAAAACTCATGAAAAGTGGCTTAAAAAGAATAGGGCAATAATAGATATTATATAAAAAAAGAACTCAAAGAGTTCATTTTTTATTACTTATTAGCATATAAGCTTAATCTAGCTTTCTTTCTATTAGCAGTTGCATTTTGCAAAGTGCCTTTTGAAACAGCAGTGTCAATTAAAGAAAAAGTTTCGCTTAATAATTTTGAAGCATTTTCTTTTTCACCGTTATCAACAGCAACTTTATATTTTTTAACATAAGTTGCAATCTTTGTTTTTAATGATTTGTTTTCCAAAGTTTGTCTATCGATAACTTTAATGCGTTTCTTAGCTGATTTAATATTAGCCATTACAAACCTCCAATTCGCTTTTTAGTATAACAAACATAAAGCAAAAAATCAAGTGCTTTCACAAGATTTTCTCTAAATTTTGTAAATTTTGACAAGTTTGACCTTAAAAACATATTATTTATTATGTTAAACATGAGAATACCAACCATTGCAATAATAGATAGCGGAATTGGTGGAGTGTCGGTAATAAGGCAACTTATTGCTAAATTTAAAGCAGGTAACTATATCTATTTCGCAGATAATTTATATATGCCATATGGTAACAAATCAAAATCATTCATACGTAAACGAATAGATAAAATAATAGATGTTTTAAAAAACAAATATAATGTTAACTATATTGTTATTGCTTGTAACACAGCGTCAACATGTGTTGATCAAAATGAATATAAAAATGTGAGAACAATGCAATTTAATAAAAATCACACATTTTTTGCAACTGAAAGAACTAAGTTAAATATGCCAACTTTAAAAGTTATTGCGGATAAAACTCTCGCAAAAGAAATTGAAAAAAATATTTTCAACAAAACTAAGTTGTTTGAAACGGTAAAAAAATGTGTTACAAAATATCAATTAGAAAACCAAAATGAATTAGTTTTAGGTTGCACTCACTATGAGCTTGTTAAGGAGCTTTTTGAGAATTTATGTCCAAACACAAAATTTATCAATAATAGTTTATATATACTAAATAATATAAAGTTTGAATTTTCAAACAAGGATTTAAATATTGTTGTTTTAACAAGCAAAAAGAATAGAGAGCTCGAAAATAAAATTTATAAACTTATCTATAGCTAATCTGTTTGTTATACATCAGAATAATAAGTGGCTAAACTAGCCATTTTTTTTTACTTGATAAAAGTTCATTGTTTAATATGTTAATTAAATAATCTTTTGGTCTAACTTTTTTATTCTTACCAAGTATTTCGCCGTTGTTGTTAGTTATATAATATTCGATTTCATCATAAGCAAAAACATCTTTATCTAAAATAATATTATCACCACTTAAATCTGTGATTGTTTTAAGAAGTTTAGTTTCTTGTTTGGTTTTTTTGAATATGTTATAATTTAGATATTTTTTTGTGTTTAAATGGATCGTAACGCCATATTTATCAATTGATATATCAAAATCAAATTCATCACTTGCCTTAATTTGTGGTGCGTTTTCGTTTTTAAAATAATCATAAGCAATATATCGTTCAATATTATGGTTCGGTGATACTAATATATGTGAATTATTTAGTTCCACTAAATCATAAGCATGCTTTTCAACATTTGCTGGTTTAATAAAATCATTTGGAATGTGATTCTCATAAAGATACGCTAAAATATCTTTATTAATTACTGTTGGTTGAGACGAGCTAAGTAAAGTAGATGACAAAATGTTTTTGTCAATATCTGCAACCCAAGTAATCATTGAATGTTCTGTGGTGTAAGCAATATTAAATAAATCGGTGTTACCCATATTATTGCTAGCTGTTCCAGTTTTGCTTGCAACAGGCAAGTTTAACGATGCTAACTTTTTTGCAGTCCCAGTTGTTGATGCGTCTTTTAAAATATCGCTTAAAAGAAAACAGTCGTCTTCATTTGCAACCTTAGTAGAGTATGTTTCATGTTGATATATTACATTGTTGTTCTCATCCAAAATTTTGTTAACAAAACAAAGCTTATTATAATTGCCTTTATTTGCAATTGCAACATAAGCGTTAAAAAGTTCAATTAAACTAACGCCATTTTTAACAGCACCCAATGCCAAACTTAGATTTTTATCAGCATTAGTTATATTAATTCCCAAACTTTCTAAACATTCTTTTGCTTTTTTAACACCTAAATAATCCAGTGATTTTACTGCAGGAATATTCAATGAGTTAGACAGAGCATTACGAACTGAAACATATCCATGAAATAACCCATCAGCATTTTTGGGTGTAAAACCACTAAAATTAATTTCTTCATCTAAAATCATTGAAGATGGCGACAAGATATTGTGTTGAAAACATGGCAAATACACAGCTAGCGGTTTTAAAAGTGATGCGGGTTGCCTTTTTATATTATGTAAATTATAATTTGAATTTTCATAATATGCTAAAACATGTCCACTGTTGTTACTTACAATTGATAAACTATCAAGCGAAGAATTCGTGCTTTCTTCTGCACTTGAAATTATGTTGTTATTGCTTTTTATAACTTCTTCTTGCAATTTGTCATCTTTAAATGTTATTATTTGATATTTTCGGTTAATTATTTCGCGTTCAGTTAAATTAAGCAATGAACATGCTTCAAAAATTGCTTCTTGTTCGTAACTATTATCCTCATATTTTTCTTCACAAACTTCAACTTTTGACGATAAAACTTCTTCATATTCGCTTTTATTTATGTATCCAATTTCAAACATTCTTTTGGCAACTAAGTTTTTCCTATTAATAGCATTATCATAGTTCAGTTTTGGTGAGTAGCTTTTTGGTGATTTAATAAGACCTGCCAAAACACATGCCTCATTTAAAGTTAAATCTTTAGCTGATTTATTAAAATAAACATTACTTGCGTTTTCAATACCATAAGCATTCGAACCAAAATATATTGTGTTTAAATACATCTCTAAAATTTCATCTTTTGAAAATTTCTTTTCCATTTTAATTGACAAAATAATTTCTTCAATTTTTCTTGAATATGTCTTTTCATTTGAAAGTAGTGCATTTTTAACTAATTGCTGGCTAATTGTTGATGCACCTTGACTTTTAGATTGGTTTGAAAAATTCACCAATAAAGATTTTAAAATACGTTTTACATCATATCCGCTATGACTATAAAATCTCTTGTCTTCAATGCTTATAAACGCATTTTTAACGTGTTTAGGGAGTGTTTCAATTTCAATTATAGAACGATTTGTGTTATACATGGTGTTGTCGCCACCAGTTGCAGAATAAACTTTAATTCCGTTATTTAAGCTGGTTAGTTTTTGAGTGTTTAAATCATACTTGTTATAAATTATAATTACACAAAAAGACAAAGATAAAAATAAAAAAGTTATCAAAATTGATAAGATTAATAAAAATTTTTTAAATTTTCCTTTTTTGTTTTTCATCATGTTATTATTTGCAAGTTGATTAAATTAATTAGTAATATCTAAAATTTAGTTGAAAAATGTTGATTTTTATATTATAATATAAAACATGAGTATGTTTAATGGTAAATTATATCACGTGGTAACTTATGGTTGCCAAATGAATGTTCACGAAAGTGAAAAGATTAGAGGAATTTTAAATTTATTAGGAATGAACGAAATTGATGACATTGAAAAAGCCAATGTTGTTGTTTTTAACACTTGTTGTATTCGTGAAGGTGCAGAAGATAGAGCTTATAATAATATAGCAGCCTTAAAGAAATGGAAAGCAAAAAATCCTGACAATATTATTGTTGTGTGTGGTTGTATGCCTCAACAGAAACATGGAAAATATAACCTCAAAACAAAACTTCCTTTTGTTGATATTATTTTGGGCACTCACAACATAAATTCTCTTGGAATCCACATAAAGAAACTTGAAGAAAAAAAAGAACGCGTTTATGAAATAATTGATTCGCCAAAAGGGTCTATGGACGTTGGAAAATGTGTTAGAGATGATAAAACAAACGCATATGTGAATATCATTTATGGTTGTAATAAATTCTGCACTTATTGCATTGTTCCTCATGTGAGAGGAAGAGAAAAAAGCAGACCCATCAAAGAAATTTATAACGAAGTTAAAGAACTTGTTCAAAATCAAGGCTATAAATACATAACTTTGCTTGGTCAAAATGTTAATTCTTATGGTAAAGATTTAGAAAACAAAACAACTTTTGCTGAATTGTTAACATATCTTTGTAAAATTGAAGGTGACTTTAAAATTAAGTTCATGACATCTCATCCAATGGATTTTGGTGACGATTTAATTAAGGTTATGAAGCAAGAGCCAAAAGTTGCAAAGGCATTGCATTTACCAGTTCAATCTGGCAGTTCTCAAATTCTATTTAAAATGAATAGACATTATGATGCAAAACATTACATGAAATTAATAAAAAAGGTTAAACATGCAATTCCAAATATTTCACTTTCAACCGACATAATAGTTGGTTTTCCAGGAGAAACAGAACAGGATTTCAATAAAACGATGAAACTAATTAAAAAGGTAAAATACGACCAAGTGTTTGCTTTCATGTATTCAAAACGAACAGGAACACCAGCAGCAGAATTTGAAAATCAGGTTGATGAAGAAGTTAAAAATATTAGAGTAAATAAACTTCTTCGCCTTCAAAAAATTATTTCCAAAGACCAATTAAAAAGGCAAATAAACAAAACACACAATTGCCTTATAAAACATATTAACGGGGTGGCGGTTGGTTTAACAGACGGCGGAAGAGAGATTTACATTCCAACTTATCACTACACAAATCAAAACTATTTTGTTGATGTTAAAGTGGAAGGAATAAGAAACCACAAACTTTCAGGAGTTATTAATGAGCGTAAATAAATTATCACCAATGATGACCCAATATTTAGCAACTAAAGAGCAATATAAAGATTGCATTCTTTTTTACCGACTTGGTGATTTTTATGAAATGTTTAATGAAGATGCTGTTATTGCAAGCAAAGTGTTGGATATCACTTTAACAGGAAAAGATTGTGGTGTTGAAGAACGCGCTCCAATGTGTGGAATTCCTCATCATGCTTATGAAGGGTATGTTCAAAAACTTATTGAAAAAGGTTATAAAGTTGCTATATGTGAACAAACCGATAACATCGTAAATAAAGTTATGCAACGTGAAGTGGTTAGAATAATAACACCTGGAACAGTTATAGACACTGTAATGCTTGATGAAAGCAAAAACTCATATATAATGTCAATTTATAAATCATCCAACTCTGTTTCTTATGCGTATAGTGATATATCAACAGGAGATTTGTTTGTTGGTGAGTATTCCGGAAATAATATTGAAGGATATATTAACGACCAAATTATACGCATTATGCCGAGTGAAATCATTGTTAATAACTTAGCAAAAGAGCTTGAAACTGAAATACCATGTCTTAAAACAAATAATAAATATCGTTTTGTAACTTATCACGATTGGGCATTTTCAAAAAGTAATGCTGAAAAACTTATAACTAAACAATATAATATTGAAACTTTTAAAGGGTTTGATTTTAATAATTCCAACTATGTTATTGCAGTTGGTGCATTGCTCGAATATTTTAAGGAAACACAAAAGCGTGAATTAAAACATTTAAAAATGCCAAGTGTTATTAAAGATAGTCAATATATGTATGTTGACACAAACACAAGAAGAAACCTTGAAATTGAACAAAATATGCATGAAGGCACTAAGCATGGAAGTTTATTGTGGGTGTTAGACAAAACTAAAACCAGCGGTGGAGCAAGAATGCTTAGATCTTGGGTAAGACAACCTTTGCAAGATATAGCTGAAATAAACAACCGACTAAATATGGTGAAATGCTTATATAATAATGACATTGCAAGAGAAGGACTATCAAAAGTGTTGTCTAATGTTCAAGACATTGAAAGGTTAGTTGGAAAGATTTCATATGGCAATATTATGCCAAAAGATTGCTTAGCTCTATCTAATTCACTATCTCTTATTCCAACAATCAAAGAAATTGTTTTGGCATTAAATAATAAAGAACTAACTGAACTTGTTAACGAAATTGTGGATGTAAGCGCAATAGTCAATTTAATAAATGTAACAATAAATCCAGATGCTCCAGCATTATTAAAAAACGGTGGTTATATTAGGACAGGGTTTAATGCATCTCTAGATAACTTAAGAAACATGAAACAAAATGCAGAAGATATCATTTTGTCAATTCAGGCAAAGGAAAGAGAATCAACTGGAATTAAGAACTTAAAAGTCGGTTATAACCGCGTGTTTGGTTATTATATTGAAGTCAATAAACAATTTAGTGAACAAGTTCCTTTCCACTACATTAGAAAACAAACTATATCAAACAATGAAAGATATATAACTGAAGAATTAAAGCAATTTGAAGAGCAGGTTCTAACAAGTCATGAAAACTCTTTAATTTTGGAAGAAGAAATCTTTGACAAACTTAAAGAACAATTGCTTGTGAATGCTGAAATCATGCAAAATATTGCAACAATAATTTCAACAATTGATGCTATATATTCATTAAGTGTGGTGGCGGTTAACAATAATTATGTTTGTCCAAATATGACAAATGATAGAACTCTAAATATTGTTGGGGGAAGACACCCAGTAGTTGAAAAAATCAATAAAAATGACTTTATTTCGAATGATTGTTTGTTAAATGATAATAATCAAAAAACAATCATTTTAACCGGTCCTAATATGGCAGGAAAATCAACTTATATGCGTCAAGTTGCATTAATCACATATATGGCTCACATTGGAAGCTTTGTGCCTGCAGAAAGTGCTGACATTTGTTTAATAGACCGAATTTTCACAAGAATTGGCGCAAGCGATGATTTAGCGGTAGGGCAATCAACATTTATGGTTGAAATGATTGAAGTTGCCAATATTTTGCATTTTGCAACTAATAATAGTTTAATTATCTTAGATGAAGTGGGTCGTGGAACATCAACCTTTGACGGTCTTTCGATCGCATGGTCTGTGGTTGAATATTTGTGCCAAAACCTTAACACAAAAACCCTTTTTGCAACACATTATCACGAACTAATGCAGTTAGAAAACAAATTTGAAGGAGTGAAAAACTATTGCATTTCAATTAAAGAAATTGGAGGTAAATTAGTTTTCTTAAGAAAAATTATGCGCGGAAGTGCAACAAAAAGTTATGGTATTGAAGTTGCAAATTTAGCTGGTCTTCCTAACAATGTTATTGAAAGAGCTAAAGAACTCATAAAAGAACTTGAAGAAGATAAAGCTTCGAACTCTCAAACTAATCAATCAAATGCTGAAATAGTTAATATTTTAAAAGAAATTGACATGAATAAAATGTCACCAATGGTTGCGTTTGACACTCTTAATCATTTAGTTGAAATAGTTAAAAAATAATTTAGGGAATAATTATGGCAATTAATGTTTTAGATAGCATGATAATCAACAGAATTTCCGCTGGAGAAGTGGTGGAAAGTCCTTTTTCCATTGTTAAAGAATTAATTGATAACTCAATTGATGCAGGGGCAACTAAAATTGAAGTTGAAATTAAAAACGGTGGAATTGATTACATTTCTGTTAAAGATAATGGAAAAGGCATTGACTATGATGATATCAAAAAGGCATTTTTACCACATGCAACAAGCAAAATTAAAAATCTTGAAGATTTGGAAGAAATTTTAACACTTGGTTTTCGTGGAGAAGCATTGGCTAGTATTTCAAATGTTAGTCAAACAAGTGTTTTAACTAAAACTAAAATGTCTGATTGCGCTTACAAAATGGAAGTAAACGGTGGTAATTTTGGCGAAATTGAAGCTAGCATTAGCGAAGATGGAACAAAAATTGAAGTTATTAACCTTTTTTATAACACACCTGCAAGAAGAAAATTTTTAAGAAAACCAAAACAAGAAGAAGGTCAAATTACTAATATTATGTCAAGATATATTTTAGCTAATCCAAACTTGTCATTTAAATACATTGTTGATGGTAAAACAATTTACCAAACAAAAGGAAAAACACTTATTGATGCAATATCTTGTGTGTATGGTGCTGAAACAACTCAAAATCTTATATATGTTAAAAATGAAACAAATAACATCAAATTAAGTGGTTATGTTTCTAAAATTGGTTTTAGCAAACCAAACACAACCTATCAAACACTAATTTTAAATAATCGTTACATTGTTGATGAAATCGTTTCCAAGGCAGCTTATATGGCAAATGAAGCTTATTTAATGCCAAGACAATTCCCTATGTTTATATTAAATTTAACCATGCCAGCAATAGATGTTGATGTTAATGTTCATCCAAGCAAAATGAATGTTAAATTTTCAAATCCAAGCAATATATATGACTTGGTGTATAAAACGCTGTCTTCAGCTGTTTTCAACCAAATCAATCCTGTTAAAACAACTGAAAAACTTATTGAAGAAAAACCAATTCACGAAAATTTAATTAAAATAGATTTAAATTCTTTGCAAGAAATAGAAATTGAACCAACAATTCCAATTTCGTCAATTAATAGTTCTGTAACTCTAAAACAAGAAACTTATGCGCCTGTAACAATCTTTGATTTACCAAAACAAGAAAATATCAAGCAGGAAAGCATAACCAACAATATTATTAACAAGGAAGATGAGAAACATTATAAAAGCATTGAAAAACTACCTGATTTTAAAATTATTGGCGAATTATTTAATGAGTTTATAATTTTAGAAAAGGGTGAAAATATGTTCTTAATGGATTTCCATGCAGGACATGAACGCTTGAACTATGACAAATTTACTCAAATGGTTGAAAATAGATCGATTATTATTCAAGATTTATTGATTCCATACACACAAGAACTAACGGAAAATGAAGTGAACTATATTATGGAACTAAAAGAAAGCTTATCTTCTCTTGGTTTTGAAATTGATAATTTTGGTGATCAAAAGATTATAATTCATTCAATCCCAATGCAACTAAAAGATATTAATTTAAAGAATTTTATTGATGATTTATTGCATGATATGAAGAATTTAAAACCAAACATGACAAATGAAATTCAACATTACTTAATGCAAAAGGCATGCAAGAGCAGTGTTAAATCTGGTATGGCTTTAACTGAACACGAAATTCAAGAACTTCTTAAAAATCTTGATGAAAAACAACCTGTTCTATTATGTCCACATGGAAGACCTATTATGACTGCGATTTCAAGAAAACAAATTGAAAAGTGGTTTAAAAGGATTGTGTGATGAAAGTTATTATAATAACAGGTTTAACAGGGTCTGGAAAGAGTGGATTGGCTGTAAAAATTGCAAAAGAATATAATGGTGAAATCATTTCAGCAGACAGTGTTCAAATATATAAAGGTTTAGATATTGGAAGCGCAAAGGAAAGTAAATCAACACAACAGGAAATTCCACATCATCTAATTGATATTAAAAATTTTGACGAAAATTATAACGTTGGTGAATTTATTGCAGACACAGAAAAAGCATTAAAAAACATAACTTCACGTGGTAAATTGCCAATCATAGTTGGTGGAACAGGGATGTATATTAAAGCACTTATGGAAGGTTTTTCTTTAGGTGAAACAAGCGCAAACGATGAACTGCGCAACAAATATCAATTAATGGCACAAAACGAAGGAAATCTTGCTGTTTGGAACGTGTTAAATAAATTAAATCCTGAAAGGGCGCAAACCGTTCATCCAAACAATTTGAAACGTGTTATTCGCTATATTGAAATTGAAACAAATGGTGAAGATTTAACCAAAACTGAAAGTGTTTTAAAAGATTATGAAATTCTTTGTGTGGGCATTGTTGCAGATAGAGAAATAATATACTCTAGAATTAACGAGAGGGTGGATGAAATGATATCTTTAGGGTTAGAGCGCGAAGTTAAAAACCTAATTATTTTAGGCGCAACAAGAGAAATGCAAGCATTCAACTCAATAGGATATAAAGAGTGGTTTGATTATTTTAAAGGGAAAACAGATAAAGAAACAACTATAGGTTTAATTAAACAACACACAAGAAATTACTGCAAACGCCAATTAACATTTTTAAAAACAATAAATAACATTGAATTATTAACGCTAATTGAAGCGGAAGACAAAATAAGGAGTTTTTTAAATGATTAACATAGATGAACAATCTCTTAAACTAATTCAAGAAAGCGAAAAATTATGTGAAAAACATTTCAAATTAATTGAAGAAATTGAATTTCATAACCAACTAAAAGTTTTAAACGCTTTTAACAAACATGAAATTCAGTCATATCATTTTATTGGGAGCACTGGATATGGGCACAATGATATTGGTAAAGAGAAAATATCCCAAGTGTTTGCAACCATATTTAACACTGAAGATGCATTTGTTAGTCCTTTAATTAGTTGTGGAACTGAAGCAATAAGTCAATCTTTATTCGGTATTTTACGCCCTAATGATACAATGCTTTGCATATCAGGAACTCCTTATGACACCCTAAAGAATATCATACATGGAGTAGAGGGAAAAGATATTGGATCTCTCAAAGATTATAATATTAAATACGATGAAGTTGATCTTGTTAATAATGATTTCGATTTACCTAAAATTCAAGAAAAGATTAAAGAATTAAGCCCTAAAATCATATATATTCAACGCTCTCGCGGTTATAGTTTAAGAAATGCATTAAATATCTCACAAATTGAAAAAGCTATTAAAACAGTTAGAGAAGTAACAAATGCACCTGTTATTGTTGACAACTGTTATGGCGAATTCACGGAAAAGTTAGAACCAACAGATGTTGGAGCAGACCTTGTTATTGGATCTCTTCTAAAAAATATGGGTGGTGGAATTGCGCCAACTGGTGGTTATATTGCAGGAAAGGCAGATCTTGTTGAACTTATAACATACAAAATGATGAGTCCAGCACTTGGAGCAGATAATGGCTCATATGAACCAGGATATAAAGCATTCTTCGAAGGAGTGTTTGTTTCACCACATGTTGTTGCTCAGGCAAAAAAACTTGTTGTTTTAACTAGTGCTGTGATGCAAAAATTAGGATATATTACAGTTCCAACACTCAATGATACTTTAGCAGATATTGTTTGTTGCATTCAATTTAATGATAAAGATAAACTTATTGAATTCACACGTGCAATTCAACATTCTAGCGCTGTTGATAGCAACACAACCTTAGTGGCAGGGGAGATGGATGGTTACGTTGATAAAATAATCATGGCAAGCGGTAGCTTCAATCAAGGTAGTTCAATTGAACTTAGTTGTGATGGACCAATGAGAGAACCATATGCTGGTTTCTTGCAAGGTTGCTTAAGTTACCAACATGGAAAAATTGGTTTGATGAATGCAATCCAATCTATCATGTAAAAAATCAAAATTAAGTGCAAATTAATCTTTGCACTTTTTTTATGCCTAACAGTGTTTTATCAAATTAATATCACTTTTA
>JAZONT010000015.1:0-6911 GCA_045654665.1 Candidatus Onthoplasma sp. | reverse complement strand
TTTTAAAAATAATTTAATATTTTTTGACAATTCTAATCTAAATAATACCGATTTGAATTTGAGATTTAATTCAAACAATTTAATAAGCATTGATTTTAATACCATTAATTTCCCATCATTTTTATATAATATCCAATCACTTCAAATTGAACTCAACAAACACAAAGAAAAGCAAATTTATTTATGTTTATCAAATCAAGACACTTATTCTTCAATTAAAAAGATTTTCACCGAAACACACATTCCTTTTAGTGAAAATAAAAACAACACAGGATTAATTTTAACAACTTTAACAATTCCTTATAATATTTGTTTTGCTGATGAAGAAAAGTTCTATATTGGTTCAACAAACTTTGCACACAAAAAAGAAATTAAACAGGATAAAAAACAAACAATTAAATACCTTCCAAAAGCTGGAGAATATGTTGTTCACTCAACTCATGGAATTGGCAGATGCGAAGGAGTTGTGTCAATTAAAACCAATGGAATAGAAAAAGAATTTTTTAAAATCATCTATCGAGGTGGTGACACTCTTTATGTTCCATATGAAAACGCTGATTGCTTATCTCTTTATATGTCCAACGGGATTGCAACCAATTTAAATAAACTTGGCGGAAAAGAGTTCTTCACACAAAAACTTAAAGCACAAAAATCCATTGAAGATATGAGCGCAGAATTACTTGAACTTTATGCAAAACGAAAAGCGGTTAAAGGTTTTAAATATCCTGAAGATGATTATATCTTTACAGAATTTGAGCAAGCATTTGACCACACAGAAACAAATGATCAACTTCAAGCCATTCAAGACATTAAAAACGACATGATATCCGGCAAGGTTATGGATAGATTAATTTGCGGAGATGTTGGTTTTGGAAAAACTGAAGTTGCAATGCGTGCAATGTTTAAAACCGTTATGGCAGGAAAACAAGTTGCAATTTTAGCCCCAACCACAATTTTAAGTTTGCAACACTGCATGACCGCCACCAACCGAACAAAAGATTTTGGAATAAATGTTCAAATGCTCAACCGATTTGTTAGTTCAAAAGAACAAAAACAAATTCTTGAAGATTTAAAAACCGGTAAAGTTAATGTTATTTGTGGAACTCATCGCTTACTTTCAAAAGATGTTAAATTCAACGACTTAGGTCTTCTTATCTTAGACGAAGAGCAACGCTTTGGCGTTAAAGCAAAAGAACAGATTAAAGAAATGAAAAATAATGTTAACGTTCTAACTCTTTCAGCAACACCTATTCCACGAACATTAAGTATGTCGCTTATGTCAATTCGTGACATTAGCATCATCAACACACCACCTGTAAACCGTTTACCTGTTAAAACTTATGTTATGGGTTACAACGAAGATATTATTTTAAACGCAATTAATGACGAAGTCAATCGTGGTGGTCAAGTTTTGGTCGTTTATAACAATGTTGAACAAATTTATAAGCTTTCTAACCACTTAAAAGAGCATTTAAACAACCCTAATGCAAGTTTTGATGTTGCACATGGTCAAATGAGTGAAACATCTCTAGAAAACGCAATTAAACGCCTATACGACCGCGAAACAAATGTTTTTGTTTCAACCACACTTATTGAAAACGGTGTCGACCTACCAAAAGCAAACACCTTAATTGTTATTGATAGTGACAAATTAGGTCTTAGCCAAATGTATCAACTTCGTGGACGTGTTGGAAGAAATAAAGACCAAGCATATGCTTATTTCACTTATAACAAAGAAAAATTCTTAACCGAAGAAAGCACAGCTCGTCTTCAAGCAATTGCTGAAAACACTGATCTTGGAAGCGGTTTTAAAATTGCAATGAGAGATTTGCAAATTCGTGGGGCAGGTGAACTTCTTGGAAAAACTCAACATGGACATATGATTAAAATTGGTTATGATATGTATTCAAAACTATTAAACGAAACCCTAAGAAAAATGAAAGGTGAAAAAGTTGAAACTGAACGTGATATTAAAATTGATATTGCTATTCCATCAAAAATTCCTTATTCTTTTGTTGCTGATGAAACTGAACGTCTTAAAATTATTGCAAAAATATCTAATATTTCAAGCAAAGATAGTGCAAGAAATGTTTTAAATTCATTACTTGCAGAATATGGAAAGCTTCCACAAGAAATTTATCAACTAACAAACATTGCGCTTTTAAAAGCTTTGGCAACAAAACATTGCGTTAAAATCATAAGCATAACAAAACAAAGAATGGCTTTAACTTTCTACGAAGATATTAAAATTGATGATTTGATAAAAAAAGTTACAAGATTTAACTACTTTAAGTTTGAAAAAACAACTTTGCCAACCGTTGTTCTTAATTCAGATAACTTTTCAATTCAAGGAGCAATTGGATATTTTATTGAATTTCTAAATAACTAACGAAAAACACCTCTTTTAAGTGGTGTTTTTTTTAAAATTTACATAAATAAAAACTGTCTAAATGATATAAAATCTCTTGCCTTTTATTATAAAATCTATTATAATAGTCAAGAATTAAATATACTAGATATATTAAACTAAAAATTTATTACTAATTGGAGTTTATCGTGAAGAAATTTTCTGCATTACTTATCTGCTTATTAATGGTTATCACTTGCGGACTTGCTGGTTGCGCAACTTTTTCAATTGATAAGGTTAAATATTATAACGAAGTGTTAGCAACCGTTGACGAAACAAAAATAACAAGATTTGATTTGCTCACTGCATATAATAGCTATGGCAATTCATACTTTGTTCAACAACAAGGTCAAACTGAAGAACAAGCTTTGCTCAGCACCCTTGATTTACTCATTGAACGCGAAACTTTATATCAATATGCGCTTGATAATGACGACATTTACAGACCAAAACCTTATCAAATAAATGAAGTTGTTCAAGAAGTTTTCAATTCTGTTGACAATCAAATGAATTCTTATGTTAAAACTGCTAAAACAATTTTAAATATTGAAGATGAAGAAAAACCAACAGAAGAAACTAAAGAAGAAGAAAAGTCCTATAAACTTGATGATTACTATTATTCTCCTCGTGCTGAAGTTAAATATGAAGTTAAAACCAAAACAGTTTATTATGACGCAAACGGAAACGAAACTGACGACATAGAAAATGCGGCTTCTTCAAAACAAGTTGAATATAATGATTACTATATTGATTATATCACAAAGCCAGAAGACACATCTTATGAAAAACTTATTGATGAAGCATATTTAACAGATTTTAATTCAAAAAATATCATTGGTGAAATTAAAGCTAAATATTTTGAACATTTCCTAAGCGAATTGGAACTAAACGAAAAAGAAAATGCTTCAGTTTTATATAATAAAGCAAGAACAATGTTTGCTAAAGATTTAATCTCTTATGAATATTATTTAAGAGATGCAAACAAAAAGCCATACGACACTGTTACTGAAAACTTATTCTCAAGATATTTTGAAAGAACTTTTAAAAATCAACTTCAATCTCAATATTTAGAAAATATTAGAACCCATTATTTAGAAAATGAAGAACTTAGCATTGAATTACTCAAAGAAGAATATGAATACCTTGCAACATTAAATTACAATCTTTATGAAAATAATCACTCAGCTTACAAAGATAAAATGAAAGGCATTTCAACAAATGGTGACACTGTTTTATATCACCCATCGACAGACACACAATTTGGATATTTTGTTCACACATTACTCAGTTTTGATAACATAAAAGATGTTTTAAAACAATTAGAAAACTATCAAGAAAGCGATGCTGAATATGAAAGCATCATTTCAACATTAAAAATCAAACCAAGAATTTATGATGAAAAAACAAGAACCTATAAAGAAGATTCAACCGCAAAAGAAAAAAACTTGGCACAAATTATTGATGAATATAATTTAATTAAAAACGGAACTTATTCAAGTGAAGAAGACAGATTAAACGACTTTGTTCAATTTATGTTCACATATAATAGTGACCCTGGTTCAATGAGTGCTGGAATGCCATATGTTGTTGGAACCAATGGCTATAGCTCTATGGTTGAAGAATTCACAAACGAAGCAATCTTATTAATGACCGGAAAAAACACTAAAGGCGAACAAGTTATTGAAGTTAAACGCGGAAATATGTCTAACGCTAACATTTATGATATTGATAGTTTGTGTATAACTGAATATGGAATTCACTTAATTTACTACATTGGCGATGTTAACTCTTTTGATATTAACTACGATGATTCAAGCAATGTTTATATTGAAACTGAAAACAAAACAGAAGAAGACGACTTTAATTTATACACAAAAATCATTAACCCTTTAACTGGCAAAAAATATTTCGATATGATGTTTGACTTAGTGTATCCAGCTTCTTCTGGTGAAATTTATTCTTCAAATAATGGTTACACAAAATATGAGGAAAACTTAACCGAACTTAGCAAAAGAACTCACAAAGTTGTTAAATTCCAGGATAGAATTAAAGCAACAAAAACAAGTTTATAAAAAGAGACACCAAAAGGTGTCTTTTTTCTTGCATAAAAAAAATATTTCTTCACACAATACAACTATCAAGGAGAAATAATTATGGCAAGAACAAAACAAAACAGAAGAGTGAGTGGTTCAACTATTGCAATTGTAACTTTATCAATATTGTTGGTTGCAACAGTGGCAATTGGAATAACATTAGCATATTTCACTGCAAGCACAACAGTAACAGGTAATATTTCATTAGGTGACCCAGTAACTATTTCAATCACTCAAGGTGGAGCCTCTGCAACCTCATTAACTTTCGCGGGCGATGCACTCCCTGGAACAGTTTATGACCAAGCAATTGGCATACAAGCACCTGCCCAAATGACAGAAGCATTAATGAGGGCAAAACTTACAATCACTAACGCTGATGGAGCTTCAACAAATGTTAATGGAACAACAACTGCACAATGGACTAAAGGCGATGACGATTACTATTACTATCAAGGAAGTGTAACCTCTAACGACTCAATAGAATTCATCACAAGCATCACAGTTCCAACAAGTTTAACAAATGAAGATGCAAACAAAACATTTAGTGTTGAAGTTATTGTTGAAACAATTCAAAAAGCCAACAATGCAGCAAACAGCGTATGGACAACAGCTCCAGCTGATTGGCTTGAAACATACTCTCCAGCCCCAGCTGAAACACCTGAAGAAACATAAAAAAATGGACAACTTGTCCATTTTTTTTACTTGTAATATTATAATTTTTGAGATTAAAACATAAATGAAGTTTGCATGTTTGCAAACGATTAAAAAGTTCGCGTTTGAGCGTTGCGTTAAGCGAGTGGTAAATCTTCGAGATTACCAAACAAAATCCTATAAATCTGAAAATCGAGAAGTTTTTACCCGAGCAATTTGTTAGGGCTCCCACAAGAACTTGATTCGCTGTGGGATTAAGCGAAAATCGAACAAGAATGAAGTTTGCATGTTTGCAAACGATTAAAAAGTTCGCGTTTGAGCGTTGCGTTAAGCGAGTGGTAAATCTTCGAGATTACTTAACACCCAAATCTAAATAATCATTAGGGTTAACTTTAACACCGTTTTTTAGCATTTCAAAATGCAAATGTGCACCTGTGTTTAATTCTTGAGCCATGCTTTCTGCCACTGTTCCCAAAACTGTTCCGGCACTAACTTTTGCACCAACAGAAACTTGAACATCTTTGTTTAGCGATTTATAAATAGACACCAATCCATCTTTATGTGAAATTTCAACAACTGTTCCTTCCAAATAATTAGTGTAAACATTGCTAATAGTTCCATCACTAACAGCGTAAACATTTAGGTTGTCACCGGCAATAAAATCAATTGCTTTGTGAATTTCCCATTGTTTTAATGTGTTGTTATATTGCAACTCACTTGCAGAATAATCTTTTGCGATAGTTGCATTTTTAATTGGAACAACAAAAGTACTTGATGCCACAGCAACCATTTCATCACCAACTGAAACCTCATTATTTTGAGTTGAAGTGTTTTTGGCGTTTATAAATGCAATGGTGATTGCACAAGCAAGAACAAGCAGTGCAACAATTCCCGCATAAATATAACTAATTAAATTTTTTCTCTTTTGATTATTGTTAATCTTTTCCATAATTTCCTCCACTATGGAAATATTGACCAACTTTTTAATTTTTAAACATTGAATTAATAACTTCCTAAAATTAACGGCCATCCAATTGTTGTTTTTTCATCCTTTGTGGCAATTTGCAAATTTACTTTCTTTCCATCCACTTCAACCTTTTGATTAATTAGTTTCGTATAAGCATAAATCACACTTGTTCCATCTTGTAAATATTCAGTTTTAACAACATTAGCATTAAGAACATCTAGTGCGGATCCAATTTCGAAATTAAGAATTACCATGCTCTCACCAACAACTGCGTTATCAACAGGATGAACATTCATGTAACAAAACCCTAAATCAACACTATCATCCAGTTTTTGTGACGTATATGCAACATATTCACCAGAAAAATAATCTAATAAACTGAAATCACTTTTTGTTTCAACACTATTTAACAAAATTAAGAACACAACAATAACAACCAACATTTTCTTCATGTTTAATTATATTGCCAAATTTAAGATTTTAATCAAGAAATGTTTGTTTAAAATGTAAGATTTTGTTACATCTAAAAATTAAAAACATCATAAAAATATGCGTAACCCAAAACGCCATTATCAGCTAAAGAAAAACCTTCTATCTTTTTTGCTATCTCGTCAATTTTTTCAGTGTCAATCTTAAAAAATTTAATAAGTTCCAACATCTTATTTCTTGTTCTAACGCAATAGTTATAAATATGATTATAGTTTAAAATTATGTTGTTTATGAAATTTTCATCCTGATAAAACTTATAAAATTTTTCAACAAAATTTAAATCAATTTTAGAGAGTTTATAAAC
>JAZONT010000014.1:0-7803 GCA_045654665.1 Candidatus Onthoplasma sp. | reverse complement strand
CATTCACTTGCCTTAATATATTCTTCAAGTGATGCTTTGCTTATTTTAGTTGTTGCCGCATTGTCAAAATATAACATACATTTATTATAACAAATAAATATAGCTTTGACAATAATAAAAGTAAAATTTTATGATTTTATTAAATTACCGTTTTGAAGGTATACTTCGGGAACTTTTCCCATTATTATACTCTCTGCAAGAAGAACTTGGTTTGTTGAGAAAATATCGTATGAGTTGATTGGCAGAACTATGCTAACATGGACATCTATATATAAAAACAAAGTGTGCTTTGTCATATTTATTCCAACTGAACTAAATTCGCTGTCAAATTTGCCACTAACAACACCAATTGGAACAAGATTTAAACTAACACTAGGTCCTCGTCCAATTAAAAACGGAATTCCTGAAAAAGTTCCAATATTTATTGGAAGACCATGTTTACCTAGGTTACTCATTTGATACTGAGTTTCTTTAACTATTTCTCTTGTTATTGTGTTAATTTCATATTGATTTGCTGAAAAAGAAACAATTTCACCCGTTTTTGAATAGTTTATATCTATCAACGATTCATAACTCAATGTTCTATTAATAACATTGCTAACAGCCATATTTAACGCTTTCTCTGTTATTGCTTTGGTTTCTTGAGCAGAATATGTTTTAACAATAGGACTGACCACAAAAAAATAATAAATTAAAACTAAAATAAAAATGAAAAAAATGGAAATAAAAATCTTTGTTTTGTTTCTCTTCCATCTTTTTCTCATATTTATATTTATTAAATCAAGATTAAATTATATCTAAATGCCAAATTATTGCAAATTAATCTAAGGTTCTGCTTTTAGCTAAATTTATGTTTTTATACTTATCTTCGTTTGTTACCTCTTTAATTACTTCAATAAACTCTGGCAGACTATAATTCTGATCTTCGTTGTTTAATTCAATTTCAAGAATTGCTTTGTCTTTTGAGAACGGATAAATATCAATTTCTATGTATTGATTACTATAGACCACACAATATCTTGTTTTTCTAATTTGATTAATTTCAGTGTCGGCATCCATTAGCATAGATAAATATTCTTCCTTGCTTATTCTTGACTCGAACTCAACCCTCTTAAGATCGTTTACTTTCCATTTTCTTGTTCTAGTGTAAACAAAACTATTCCCATCTCCACGTTGACGAAGACGAAGTTCTTGATCTTTTGAATTTTCTAAGTATGTTTGAATGATTTCAACTTTTTTACTTGATAATTCTTCTAACTTTTTAATATTAGGGTATTTAATTAAAAATTTTCGTTCAATTTCAAATGGCTGGTCTTCACCTAAAAAAGCGGAAATTTCCTTAATTAATTTTAACATTTTTCCTTCAAACTCTGTTGAATTATCTATAACTCTTAAATGTGGATGCCCAGTCCACGCTTCAAGTGTTCTTTTATCTGATTTAATTGCTTCATCAATGCTTTCATATCTTGCCTTGTTGTTTTCAAGTGTGTAATATTCTCTTGCACCAATTGCTGTTGTAACTAAATGGAAAACAGCATCATAATTATCTCTTAGTTCCACTTCGTTCAAGCCTAAATATTTGAGCATCTGCTCATATTCGTAAGGTTTAATATATGCTTTACCGTCCATTGCTCCACGATCACAAACGATCAGCACTTTATCGTTTGGCATTTTTCTTGCTACTTCTTCAAAAAGTTTTTCTTTTGTTAGTTGATTTTTTAAAAGTGCTGATTGAAATTCAATGTCTGAATTAACTGTATTGCTTGAAATTCCAGCCAATATTAGTTCTGTTGCACTTTCTGGAACAAATATCACTGCGTAACCCTTTTTAACATATTCTGCCTGAATCCAAGAAAGTGCTGTGCTTTTTCCAGCACAAGGGCCACCGGTTATAACAATTTTTGTTATTTGTTTTTCTTTTTCTTCATTGTTGTTTATTATTTCATCCATTGAAACATCAAAAACTTCGCTTAATTTAATTAGTTGACGAATTGCAGGCTTTGCTTCGCCATTTTCCCATTTTGATACAGCTTTATTTGTTACGCCAATCAAATCACCTAATTCGCATTGTGATAGCCCCTTACCTTTTCTTAAATTATAAATTCTTGTTCCAAATTTGTAATCTCTCATTTTTCAACTCCTGATTACATAATACAAAATTTAAAACAAATTTGCAACAGTTCAATATCTACTATTGGTAGATTTTCTACTTTAGTGTCCACCTCTTTTCGTTTTACTGCTAAAGATTAAAGCAAAAATTATCACAAAAATAAATTTTTGTTTGTTTTTTGCTCTTAATGTCCACCTCTTTTCGTTTTACTGCTAAAGATTAAAGCAAAAATGAACGATGCAAATATTGCCATTGCAATTCCACCACTCGCAGCTGTTAGTCCGCCAGTAAAAATTCCTAATAATCCAAACTCTTTTGTTGCCATTATTGCGCCACGGGCAAGTGTTGCCCCAAAACCAATAATTGGAACAGTTGCCCCTGCTTTTGCAAATTCCTTGAATGGCGCGTACACATTGAACACTTCTAGCACCATACCAATAATTAAAAACAAAACTAAAATTCTAGCAGTGGTTATTTTTGTTCTAATAACTAAAATTTGCGCTAAAAAGCAAATAAAACCGCCAATTAAAAAAGAAATTACATAATCCCAAATATTAATCATTTTTCACCTTCTTTTCGCTTCTAATATCATCAACAAATTCTAACTCAACAGCATGAGCAACGCCAGGAATACTTTCGCCTTGTTGAGCTGTTGTTGTGCTCATTAAAGCACCTGTTGAAACAAGCAACACTCTCTTAAATTCACCTGTTTTAAGTTTTTTTATGATATATGAATTTAAAACGCTTGCGCTACAACCTGCACCGCTACCACCCATAAAGACTCTCTCCGTTTTGTCGTATATCATACACCCACAATCAGAATAGTTTTGCTTTAAAATAATTCCTTCTCTTTCCATCAAATCAATGAGTATTTCACTTCCTAATTTACCCAAATCACCTGTTGCAATAAAATCATAATCATCGACCCTTCTTTTCATATTAATTAAATGGTTTTTTATTGTATCACAGGCAGCAGGTGCCATCGCTGCACCCATATTATTAACATCATTAACTCCAAAATCTATAACTTTACCAAAAGTTACAGCTGAAACTTTCACTCTACTTTTTGTTTTTGACACAACACACGCCCCGCCACCTGTAATAGTCCACTGCGCTGTTGGTGGTCGTTGGTTACCAAGTTCTAGCGGAAAACGATATTGCCTTTCTGCCGAACTAAAATGCGTGCATGTTCCCGCAATTATATTATTTGCTAGTTTATTATCAATAAAGATACTTGCCAATGCTAAAGATTCAGTCATAGTTGCACATGCAGAATAAAGTCCAATAAAAGGAATTTCAAGTTCTCTTGCTGTGTAACTTGAACTTACTATTTGATTTAATAAATCTCCACCCAAAAAGAAATTCATATCTTTTGTGGTCATACCTGATTTTTCAATGGCTCCAACAACAATGTTTTTTAACATCTTTCTTTCACTTTTTTCAAATGTTTTTTCATTTAATGTGTCATCTTTAATAATATAATCAAAATAATCTCTTAGAGGGCCTTTACCTTCCATAGGACCAACCATACTGTAACTAGATAGTATGAATACATTATTTTTCATTTTAATTGTTTGCATAAAATCTCCCTAAATAAAAAGTCCAATAATTCCGCATACAATAGATCCAACAACACCACACACAATAACAGGGCCTGCAATAGTGAACATTTTAACACAAATTCCGTAAATAATACCTTCTTTTTTAAATTCAATTGAAGGACTTGAAACAGCATTTGAAAATCCGGTGATTGGAATAACTGATCCTGCGCCACCCCATGCACCTATATAATCGAAAATTCCTATTCCTGTTAGTAAACATGTAATAAATATAATAGTCATAAGCATGCAAGTTGAAACTTCGCTTTCTGCTAAATTAGGAAATAAATAACTATATAAATCAAATAATCCTTGCCCAATTGCACAAATTGTGCCACCAACTAAAAAAGCTTTAAAAAGGGAAGGCCACGCCTTTGTTTTGGGCACTTTTGATTCAACATATAAATTATAATTAGTGTTTCTTTTTTCTTTATCCATATAAACTCCAATCAAATGATTAACCAAATTTAAGATTTTATAATAATTTTTAAAAATTTGATTAAACTAAGTTTGAAAAAGAAGGAGATATTATGATAAAAAAAATGTTACCAGTTATAACGCTTTTAGGTGCTAGTGCATTAATTGTTGGAGTTACGGTTAAACCTGCTGAAAATAAAAAAGAAGGTTTTATCCAACATATAAATTCATTTGAAAATGATTTTTCTAAATATGCAAATTCGAATAACATTGAATTAGCTTCAAGTAAACTTAACAAATATGCTCTTTCAATTCAAGAAGAAAATCTTGAAGATATTCCTAAAACCTTGGAACATATTGAAGAAAACACATCTTCAATAAAAACTGAAACAATGGAATTAAATAACCAAGAAGATATTTCATCTTCAGAAGTTGATGAAAACATTATCGAAATTCCCGAAATAGATAAAGAAATTGAACAAATTTCAACGCTATACTCACTATCAAATGATATTGAAAATTCGTGTGATGATTTTTGTGAACTAAAAGAAGAAATCAGTTTAGCAATTGTTGAAACGCAAAATTTAATTAAAAAAATTCAAAATAATGAATTAAATTTAACAAACGAACAACGTTTGTTTATAACCGAACAGGCTCAACAACTAAGAAGCTTGGGTAAGCAGTTGTCAAATGCTACCACAGAACTTAGTTTTAATTTAAGTGATTTGTCATATCTCATGTCATCAAATAATCAAGATATTGACAATTTATCGCTAAAATACCTTGTTGTTTTAGACAATCTTGTTAATGGCAACGAAATGTTGCAATCTGGTCTTGCATCGCTTAACATGATTAATCAAATGATTAACATGCGGACAAACAATATTCCTAGCAACAATCAAGGTCGTGTTCTATATGGTTTCAGACACAATAATAATCCTCCGGTTATAAAAGATTATTATATTAATGAGGCAGGCGAATTAGTTGAAAATAAAAACCTAGAAGGAAATAATGTTTCAAATGAAAGCTCAATTGAGAACACTGAAAATCGACAAACTCTAAATATTGATACTTATAAAGATAGTAAACTTTCTACTAATATAGATACTTATCAAAATACAAATGTTCCAAGAAATATCGATACATTTTTCAACACAGCATTACTCGACAATGAATTCATGTATGGCAACGCAAATTATGGTTATGGAATTAATAATGGCTATGGCGTGAATAATCCTTATATGCAGAATTATGCAAATTACGAAAGAATCAACACTAACAATAGTGACATAAATAAAAATAACACACAAGATATTGAAAATGAAAAAATAAATAAAAAACAAAAAAAACGCTTCGAATTAAAGAAAAACATTGATACATTTAAAGACGAAAATGAACCATCTATAAAAACAAAATTAGGAAATATTAAAAATTCAATAACTGGTTTCTTTTCGAAATTTAAAAAATCAGACGTAAATGATAAACTTGAATACCCTGTTTATCGTGAAAAAATAAGCGATTAGACGCTTAATTTTTCTTTCATGTCAAGCAAAACTTTATTTTCAATTCTACTAATTTGAACTTGGCTAACACCAAGTTCTTTTGCTATTTCACTTTGAGTTTTATCTAAATAATAGCGCATGATTATCACTTGTTTCTCTCTTGCAGTCAACTCTTCTATTATATCTCTCAATGCTAGTTTATTTACTAAATTGTCTATTGAAAAATTATCAGTTAATTTATCTATTAATGATAAATTTTCACTATCATCATTATATTTCTCATTAAGAGAAAGTGGCGTCACATTTGCTTCTAATGCTAAAACCACATCAGTTACCTCTATATTCAAACTTTGCGCAATTAAGTCAATTGTTGGATTACTTAGATGTTGTTTTGAATATTCATTAATAAAGTTTTTAACCTGAGCAGCCAAATATTTTATACTTCTTGAAACTTTGATTGAGCCATCGTCACGAAGAAATCTTTTAATTTCACCTGCGATCATTGGAACTGCATATGTTGTGAATTTAACCTTATATGTTGGATCATAGTTGTTGATTGCTTTAACAAATCCCATCGCACCAAGTTGATATAAATCTTCATATTCAACACCTTTGTTTAAATATCGCTTTACAATACTTTTTATTAACGGCGAGTTTATGCTAATGAGTTTTTCTTTTGCTAAATCGTTTCCGCTTTTTGCCTCATTTAACAACGCAAAAGTTTCATCATTAGTTAACATCTCACATCTCCACTATTGACGGCAAGATTTCTTTAAACATTGTAACACTTACTCCATCTTTATTGCTTTTAACTTCAAGTTTATCCATAAAACTTTCCATAACTGTAAAACCCATTCCGCTTCTTTCTTCATTTGGTTTGCTGGTGTAAAATGGGGTTAAAGCTCTATCAATGTCTTGAATACCAACCCCGTTATCGCTAATTATTATTTTGATTTTTTCTTCATCTGTTTTAATTTTCATGGTTATATAACCACTTTTATCCGGATAAGCGTGAACTATAACATTAGTAATTGCTTCATTGACCGCTGTTTTAATATCTTCAAGTTCATTAACACTGGGATTTAATGGCAAAATAAAACTAGCAACAACACTTCGCGCAAATGCTTGATTTTCTGCAATTGCCTTAAACTTAATTTCCATACTATTTTTCATATATTCTCCTTTTAAACTATTTTAGGCATTATTTCATAAAGGCCTGACATTTTAAAAATTCTTTCAGCATTTCTACTTGGATTTGTTATAAATATTGGTTTGTTGCTTTCTCTCATCTTTTTATATCTTCCAATTAGAACCCCAACTCCAGTGCTATCCATGAATGATAATTCACTTAAATCCAAAACAATTTGGACAAACCCTTTTTGCGTTTCAAACAACACATCTAAATTCTTTCGCACATATTGCGCTGTGTATTCATCTAGTTCACCACTCAGAAGAATATAAAGCGTTTTGTTAACAACTCGTGATTTAATTTGCATGTTTCACTCCTTGCAAAAATTTTAACAAAAACATATTACTTTTGAAATTAAAAAAAATGGACACTTATGTCGTGTCCTAAATTTTTTTATGTCTTTTTGTTTATTTTGATTTTTTCTTTATATGTTTTATTGCCACTCTCTAGTTTAATTTATCACCGCCACCCTCTCAGGGTTCGATTCCCTTTAGAAAACAAAAAACCCGCTTACACGGGTTATCTGGAGCTAGTGAAGGGAACTATTGCTTCACAATAGCAAACGCTCAAACACAGTTTTCGCTAATTCGCAGTGGCAAAACATTCACTGAAAGTTTTGCTTAGCACTGCTCACCCTCTCAGGGTTCGATTCCCTTTAGAAAACAAAAAACCCGCTTACACGGGTTATCTGGAGCTAGTGAAGGGAATCGAACCCCCAACCTGCTGATTACAAGTCAGCTGCTCTACCGTTGAGCCACACTAGCATTCTATTTAATTTTATATTAATCTTATTAAATTGTCAAATAAATATAAAATATTTTTAAAAAATTGCGTAAAAAAGAACTAATTAATTTAGTTCCGTATAGCCATCTTCTTTTAGAGTGATTGCTTTTGATTTATCAATTGGATCTTCTCTTTTAGTTTTTAATCCAAATTTATCAACGTAACCATTTAATTCATCAATTATTTCGTTTGTGTATTTATCTG
>JAZONT010000013.1:0-6653 GCA_045654665.1 Candidatus Onthoplasma sp. | reverse complement strand
AAAATAACAACATATTTAAACAATATTCTTGAAGATACTTATAACAATATCTTTCATCAATTGAAAGTTGACACATTATCTCTTTTAATATTAAAAAAAGAGCTGAAGAAGTCCAACTCTTTATTTTTGCAAAATAAAAATATGAAATCAACAATTAATAAATACTTTTTAGAATCAGTTAATATTTATCGTGAAACTCCTAAAAAATTTAAACTTTTGAAACTGAAGAATTATCCCTTTCTACCCTTTTCGCTTTGCACAAATAATTCTCCAACATTAAATGCTGAAAAATAATTGCTTTTCATTTTATCAATCAGTTTGTGATTTTTAAAAGAATAATGTTCTGTTTCATTTAAAATTATGTGGTCTTCCAAATCTATGCCATTAACTAAACAAACATTTATTATGCTTTGTGTTGTTTTCAAATCAGAAACACTTGGCTCAACACTTCCATAAGGATGAGTGTGATACAACACCACACTTTTAATATCAACACTGTTTATTTGGTTGCTAATTTGCCTTATGTCAAAATTAACTTCAGTGTCATCTTTTCCTTTATAAACAAAAGTTTTAACAACTCTTTTTGCTTTGCTTAAGCCAACCATTATCATAAATTCGGTTGATTTAACACGATAAAAATCTCTAAAAAACTGAACACATTTTGCAGTTGTGTCCAAAATTGAAGTGTTCATCTCAAGCTTGCTTTTATCATAAATTTCCATAAGTGAAGATAAAGTCTTAATAAATAAAGCGCTTTCATGTCCCACACCATCAACTTTGATTAAATCTTGATAATCCGCATCTAAAACGTTGGAAAAAGAGCCAAAGTGATCAATTAGGTTATGTGCGGTTGGGTTTGTATCCTTCCTTGGAATTGTGTAAGTCAACAATAATTCCAAAATTTCATGGTAGGCTAAACATTCCAAACCATGATTTTTCACTTTGTTCTTCAATCTGTTTCTGTGGTTTTTATGTAAATTTTCCTTGTTCATATTTCACTTTTTTAATAATAACACATAAAGTTTATTTTGAAAAGTGTTTGTTAAGAAATTTTTAGTATGAAATTTATAATTGATTTTAGTTGAAAAATTTTTGGATTATTTGTATAATCAATAATAAGAAATGATTATAAAACACAAAATAAATTGGGGTGTCTATGAAACGTTTTAAAAGCTTTGTTTTAATAATACTGTTAATTTCATGCACTTTTCTTTTCAATGCATGCACATTATTTCCAGAAGAATCAGTATACGTGGTTGATATAGTTCAAACTGAAGAAGTTGGAGATTTTGCAACATACACAATTCACTATTCCAATGGTGAAACCGCATTATTTACCGTTAAAAACGGAAAAGATGGGAAAGATGGGAAAGATGGTGACAGCCCTGAAATTGAAGAAATTTATGAAGCATATAAAGTTAAAATTGGCGACAACATAACTTATGAAGAATTTTTGAAAAAGTTTTTATCTGTTAACGAAACACCATCTTCAAATGAAAATACTGTTGAAGATGCCACAAACATTGCCCTAAATTCAGCGGTAACAATTTGGTGCGAGTTCCCAACCAGTGATCAAGACGGAACAAATAAAGAATTGAGTGTTGCTTGTGGTGCAGGTGTTATTTATAAGATTGAAACAAACTATAGTTATATTGTTACTAACTTCCATGTTGTTTACAGCAAAGACACAAACACTGCCAACAACATGCCAAGAAAAATTCACATTTTTCAATACGGAACTGAAGACAAATACTATGTTAAATCACAAGAAATTATTCCAGGCAAACCAACTCCAGTCGTTGATGCTGATGGATATCCTGAGATTGTTTATGGTTACGGCGCAATTGAAGCAACTTATGTTGGTGGTGAAATGACTTATGATTTGGCTGTTATTAAAGTTCCAACATCTGAGCTTAGAAAATACAATGAAAATGTTTCTGCAGTTAAAATAGCAGATAGTTACAATGTTGCAGAAACAGCAATAGCAATTGGAAACCCTGAAATGATGGGATTTAGCGTAACACAGGGAATTATTTCAGTTGTTAGTCAGAATATGGAAATGGACGGACCAGACGAAGAAACTGAATGTGAATTCAGAGTAATGAGAATTGATGCTGCTGTTAATGGTGGCAACTCGGGTGGTGGCTTGTTCAATATTAATGGGGAGTTAATTGGAATTGTTAACTCAAAACTTGTTTCAGTTGACATTGAAAACATTGCGTTTGCTTTACCTGTTGATAACGTTGTTCCTTTTGTTGAAAATATATTGTATTACTATGACGGTTCAACTCCAACCGGTGCTAAAAAACTTGTTTTAGGGATTTCTTATTTTCCAGAAAATAGTCATGCCGTTTACAATCCTGAAACAAACAGAACTCAAATTTTTGACGACCTTGAAGTTAAAGAAGTTGAAAGCGGAAGTTTGGCAGAATCAATTGGTTTAAAGGTTGGAGATATAATTAAAGGCATTATAATTAATAACGCAGATGAAATAACTCTTGCTCGTTCTTATGAATTAGCAGATTTGTTGTTAACCATTCGTGCAGGGGACAAATTTATGCTAACTATTAAACGCGGAACTGAAACAATACAACGTGGTTTAACAACCGCCGAAGGTGTTTTGGATAATTACTTACAAGAAATTTAAAAAATATTGGGAATTTATCCCAATATTTTTTATGTGAATAACAGCAATACAACTTATCACAAGCCAAAAACAAATTGTTTCAGTCACTTAGCAAAATGCGTTAAAAAGTTTGCAAATATTCAACTATTCTTACATTTCCACAAGTGTGTCAATACAAATAAGTTTAAATCCAACAGCAAGAGTATCTCTTAAGGCTTTAACAAGATTAATTTTTGCTTTGGTTGTTTCAGGGTTTCCATCAAGAACTTTAGAAGTAGTATAAAACTTGTTAAACATCTTACACAATTCCATTGTGCGCTTTAAAATCAAACTTGGATCTCTTTTTTCTAAACCATTTTTGATAACATTTTTAAAATCATTAACAACTTTTAAAATATCAAATGCTTCTTGATTTAAACAAGAATAATCCGCCACCGCATCCATTTCATCATATTTTCTTAAAATGCTTTCTAATCTAGTGTAAGTATATTGCATATACGGCGCAGTTTCCCCATCAAAACTAAATGCTCTTTCAATATCAAAAATGGCGTCTTTATGTCTTTCAATATTTAACGCATTAAAAGCCAACACAGATTTTGCAACTTTTCTTGCAACTTCTTTTGGGTCTTCAATGTTAAATGTTCTATTTTCAATAACACTGTTTGCTTTGTTTAAAACATATTCTAACAAATCAACCAAAATAGCCTGTTTTCCACGACGAGAACTAATTTTACCTTCTGGCAAACTAAATCTTCCATAAGCAATGTGTTCTAATCCACCAGCAAATTCAACTCCTGCCAATTCTAAAACTTTAAAGAACTGCGCAAAGTGCAATTTTTGTTCGGTTGCAGTAACATATAAACTCTTATCAAATTTATATTCTTTAAATCTATCCATTGCTGCAGCCAAATCTCTTGTTGCATATAAACTTCCACCATCACTTCTTTTAATTAAGCATGGTGCCATATCAAATTCACTAAGATCAACAATTGTTGCACCTTCACTGATTTTTAAAAGATTTTTTGAATCTAAAAATTTAACAACATTATCAAGTTCATCTTCATAACTTGCTTCACCTTTCCAAGAATCAAATTTAATTCCTAGAATATCTAATAATCTTTCTGCTTCTTTAATTGCAATTTTCAAAACCCTTTGATAAATAGGGTAAATTTTTTCATCTTTATCTTCAATTTTTTTAGAAATGTCTCTTGCCATTTGGCTTAATTCAGGATTGTTTACTTCTTCGGCGTTGAATTTAACATAATAGCCCTGCAAGGCATCAATACCTTTTTCTAAAATCTCTGCTTCATTACCCCAAAGTTGCATTCCAGCAATAATTTTCCCGTAAGGTGTTCCATAGTCACCAACATAGTTAATTCTAACAACTTTATAACCAGCGTTTTCAAACAAGCGAGCCAAACTTTCACCCAAGAAAGAGTTTTTAATGTGGCCAATGTGCATATATTTTGCTAAGTTAACTGAGCAATAATCAATACAAACCGTTTTTCCGTTTCCTTCATAATATCTAAAGTTATCACTAGAAAAGTTTTCAATTATTTCTTTGGCAACCATCTCTTTGTTTAAAAAGAAATTAACATAGCCCGCCACAACTTCACATCTTTCAATAATGCCATCTGTTTTAACAGTTTCTGCTATCTTGTTGGCAATGTTCATTGGATTATCTCTTAAAACTTTTGCAAAAGAAAAACAAGGAAGTGAATAATCACCCTTATCTGCAGAAATGCTTTCAATAATTAAATTTTTAACATCAACATTTAGTTCGCTAAAATCAAAACCAATGCTATCAACAATACTTTCTTTAATATTCATGGTTATATGATAGCATATTTATTAAATTTTATCAAGAGTATTTTTAAATTCCCCCTTGACTATTTTGAAATTTATGTTATTCTCAAAGCATGAAAACCAAATTAAACAAAAATTTAACAAACATTAGAAATTTCTTAAATCTTCTTAGAACTGAAAACCCAACACAAGAAGAGATTTATAACTTTTTATTAGAACTTAAAACTTTTGTGTTTAACCAATATGTATTACAAGAAAAAAATTATGACATAACAATTCAATTTGTTCATCCAAAAGTTTTAGATTTTGATGAAGCGCAAATGGACATTGATAAAAGTTATGGAAATAAATTTACTATCTACTTAAGCAAAGAGAAACTATCTGGCAAAAACAATTTAGTTAAAACTAAAAGAACTAAAGAAAATAAAAAAGCGGAACAAACAACTGAAAATTACAAACAACAACACAACAATCGAGTTTCTTCTGTTTTAACAATAACTCAATCTTTTCTTCACGAACTAGGTCATGTTATTCAATATATTAGAGACCCAAAAAGAATGAAAAAAGAAGATGATATTAAAGACACTGCCTATGAAACTTTGGCAGACATTTCCCTTCTGCTAAACAACAGCAGAAAAAAAAGATTAATTCTCAAAGCTTTAGGAAAACACATAAACGCAATGGCTTACATGGCTGGCTCAGAAAAAGATGCAAACAGAAAAGGTTACATATATTTTGCAAATATTCTAAGTATTTTGTTGCCGGCTGAACAAGACGAAGAAATGATCGACTTCTTATGTTTGCTTTATATGAATATTAACCGAGCAAAAAAGCATAACTTTAAAATTTATAGACAATATTCAAAAGAAAATCGCGAAGCAATTGATAAACTTCACGACTTAAAACTTGAAAAAGAATTAGATGAAATAACAAAAAAATTAATAAACAAAAATTCAAATTTAATCACTTAAAACCGGTTTAATCATTTAAAACTCCCGCACACGCTTTTGTGTATGCTCTAGTTAACCCACCTGCACCAAGTTTTATTCCACCAAAATATCTAACCACTGCAACAAGCACGTTGGTTAGATTTTTTTTCTTAATAACATTTAAAATTGGATAACCTGCTGTTCCGTTTGGTTCGCCGTCATCACTGCACTTTTCATTAACTGTTTCTTTGTTATAAACGTATGCGTAACACACATGATTTGCTTTCTTGTGCTCTTTTTTTAGTTGCGCCAAAAATGGCTTCACCACGTCTAGTGAAGTTAATTCCATTTTGTAAGCAACAAATCTTGATTTGTTTATTATAAGTTCAAAAGTTTTTATTTCTTCCATTAAAGTTATAATAGCAAAAAACTAAACTTTAAACAAGAAAAAAGAGCATTGTTTTGCTCTTTTATAACATATCTTTAATAACGCCCATTTTGTCAACACAATAACCAACAGCCATAGCACCAGGACCAGTGTGGCAAACAATAAACAATGGCAATGGATCATGTGAAAAGAATGGACATTCAGGGAAATTTGCTCTCACTTCCGCCTCAAAATCTTTAATTTCTTGCGCATTCAAATCAGGATTGCTGTGTGCCATACCAATATAAACTTTTCCTTGCTTTACTTCTTCAGGGAAACGTTCTTCAATTTCTTTTCTAACAGCATTAATCATTTTAGATTTTGCTTGCTTCATACTCATAACTTTAGCAAAAGCATCAAGTTTTCCACCATGAATTTGAAGAATAGGTTTAATATTTAAAAGTGTTCCAATTGCAGCAGCGGCTGGTGTTACTCTTCCGCCTTTTTTAAGATATTTTAAAGTGTCCACCGCAATATAAACACCACAATCACTTCTTGTGCTTTCCAAATAATCTTTAATTTCTTTACCACTCTTTCCAGCATCAATCATATATCTAGCCTCATAAGCAGCCATTTTATTCATATAAGCAACTCTTTGATTATTTGGAACAAAAACTCTTCCTTGAAATTCCTCTTCATGACTAGCATTAATTGCAACATTGCAAGCTTCACTTAATCCGCTAGATAAATTTATGTACACCAATTCATCATAATTTTTTAACACTTCGCGCCATGTTTCTTTTATTCCTTCAAGACTTGGCTGGCAAGTGCTAACATTGGTTTCCTTATCCTTTAAGAAGTCATAAAATTCAGTGTAACTCATGTTCACACCTTCATAATATTCTTCACCATTAATAATAAAAGA
>JAZONT010000012.1:0-2681 GCA_045654665.1 Candidatus Onthoplasma sp. | reverse complement strand
TAACTTTATTTAATATTATTAAATAATCTGCAATAAATTTAAACAAAAAATTCAATATTAAAAAACAAAAAAGCAAATCAAAACGATTTGCTTTTTTAACTAAGGTTTTTTATTAATATAAGCATCTGATAGTGCTTTAATCAAGTTTTCTAAATCTTTTTGAGGCAATTTCTTTTTAGAATCCGCATTTATAGCTTCTTTAACTTCTTTAATAGCGTTAACTAAATCTTCATTTTTACCTGAAACAGCAGTTTTCTTTAAAGCTTCTGAAAGTTGAGTGTAAAGTTCTTTGGTTTGACCTTTTTGAGATTCTGCCGCAGACGCAATTGATGATGCAAAATCTTTTCCTGCATCAGCAAGAGTTTTGGCAGCCTCATCAACGGCATCGTTTAATTCTTTTGCTCTTAATGCAGCTAAAGCTTTATTGTATTGTATTCTCTCATCCGAACCATCTGCAGTGCCGTCCGCCGCCATTTTTAATTGCTCAATAGTTGCTGATTTCAACAAATCATTACCATCTTTGATGTCACTTTCTTTTCCAGAAACAAACGCAGATTTTGTTTCTTCAGCTTCCAGCATCTTAGCTTTAAGAGTTCCAATCGCAGCACCTTCAGTTTCCATCAGTTCAGTCTTCTTTGTTAAACCAACGCTTGCATTATATGCTTCAAGTTGTTTTTCAACATCTTTAACCTCACTTGGATTCATTGTTTTGCCGAGAATATAAGGAGCATAGAATGCACCAGCTGCACCTTTTGCCCATTTGCTTTTATCATCATTTGCAAATATTTCTTTATGCGCACCTTTTACATTATCAACAATATTGCCCATAAATCCAGCATCTCTATTTTGAGATCTCACATATTCCTCAGTGATAGCTTTTTGAAGTTTAGGATCGTTTGCGGCCGCTTTCATTGCATTTTCATACTGCGTTTTGGTGTAAGATGAACCAATTCCAATTTCCCCACCAAAGAAATCTGCCATCTTTCTTCCAAATTTTTTCTTTGATGATTCGCTTGAAATCAACTCGCCATCTTCATTATAAATTTTTCTCAAGGCTTCTCTTGCCTTACTTGCTTTATCTTTTGCTTCTTTTGCCTCATATCTTTCTTTTCTTGCATCAAAAGCATGTTCTTTTCCGTCTTTATAAGCTCCTTTCACTGATTTATAATCTAAACCAGCCATTTTTGCACCACCTGCAAGTCCTTGCTTAGCCAAAGACCCTAAGAAACTGCCACCAGCAGCTTTTGCTCCCGATGCTCTTGCAAACACCCCAGCAGTTTTGGTGACAGTACCACCAATTTTTGATGTTGTACTCTTCATAAGTCCACTACCTTTACTATAAGCATCCTCGCCACCAACGAAGCCAGAGAACATAGAGATTAATTCTTTAACACATTGAAGCCCAACAACAAGGATAAAGATTTCAAGGATATCAGCGAGACCCCAAGCCATATTTGTTGTCCAAGAAATCTGGTCGAATAGTGGCAAAATCGAGAAGAAGATATTCATTCCCGCAACAGCACCATAGGCACTAATAACTTGTTTTTTAACTTCTCCAGACCAAGACTTAACGGCATTACCCTCATCAAGAGGATACAGCGCACAAACACCAGGAGAAATAACCAACAAAGCTAAGAGTATAAACATTCGGCGCACCATTGCAAAAGCAAGCGAGCCCAAAACGTAAAGCATGAATATTCCACCAACAATTAAAACCAAATAGTTAAATTGCCACAATGAATAAAACTCACCAACAGATAAATACCAATGAATGCTCTTATCTGTTTCTGAATAAATTTGGTCTACGATTGTTGCGTAATATTCATAATAGTTTTCATCTAGCTCGTCTTCTTCACCCTGCTTTAAATGCTTTTCTATTCCGCTTTCTCCACCTTTGGCATCCCAAAAGCTTACATTTGGATCATCCAACATATATGAATTTTGAGCCAAATTTTGAATATTAGACCACGTTGCCTCACCAGCAGACGAATTTGAAGCTCTGAAAACATTGGCATTATACGCACAGGCAACAAACAACTTTCTATCCATACTTGCTGATCCGCCATTTGAGGTTGCACCGTTTATTGCTTGAAGAAGAATGTTTCCAAACCAAACACCCAACAAACAACAAACAGGAAGAAGAATAAAGTTTCCCAAGCCTTTTATTGCGTTTGAAACAATTTCTTTCCAATTTTTTGGCTTTGCTGAATATGCATTTTTAATGAAAGCCAAAGTTGTGAAGATAACAATCAAGAACAAAGCAAGAATAATCATTGAATAAATCATGTTTTTAACAAGAGGTCTTGTCATTAAATAATATAAAATTCCGGTGTCAGTTTCCAGACCTGTGTTTTCATGAGTTATTGGTTGCCCTTGAGACCAAGCTGTTCCAATTCCGGCGAAAGAATAGAACAAATCTTGAACTCCCCTGATTAACACAAAAATAATGCTAAACAAGGGATATAACAATGTTCCCACAACACTAAAAATTGTATCCACTAAACCTGATGTTTCAAACAACGCTAAAAGAGTTGACATATTTTCTCCTTAATTCTTATTGCAAAAGGCAATAATTTCTTTTGAGTTTTTTCATTTAAATTTTTTGCTAATTTAATAATATTATATACTATTAACAACATTTAAGCAAGAAATATTTAAAATTTATTTTTTGTATTTTTTAA
>JAZONT010000011.1:0-18827 GCA_045654665.1 Candidatus Onthoplasma sp. | reverse complement strand
TCATAAACACAATATGTGGTGTTTCAACTTACAAAATTCGACATAAATAGCACAATTTTTATCCACTAGGGTTGTGTTTAAGTGCGTGGATTAGTGTGTTGAAAACTATAAATAGCATGTGGAAAAGTAGAATATTAACTTCGTTTAGATCGTAAAAGTTAGTTTTTTATCACAACAAACTAATTTTCTTGCTTTGTTCAAAATATGTTTGATGTGTTAGTTAGAATAAAAAAAACGAGAACAAGTCCCGCTTTTTAATATTTCAACAATCTGGATTTAATGTCGTTCACTAAAGTTTTAATATGAGGATTCGTTTTTACTTGTCCTCCAATTTTATCTCTTGCATGCATAATTGTTGTGTGATCTCTTCCGCCAAGCAAAGTTCCAATTGCTGTTAATGGAATATTCAACATTTCATCGATTAAGTATATGCAAAGTTGACGAGGTTCAACAATTTCTTTATTTCTCTTCTTTCCTGTTAATTCTTCTCTTGTTACTTTAAAGAAATCACAAACTGTGTTTATAATTCTATCTGCATCTAAATCTGTTTTTTCTGTTTCACCATAATCTTTTAATGCTTCTTTAGCATCTTCAATGGTGGTGTGTGTTTTTCCTAATAATCCACTAAAGAAAACTACTTTAGAAAGTATTCCTTCCATTTCACGAATATTAGTTCCTGTTTTTTGAGCAATAAAGTCAACAACGTTTTCGTCAACAAGATAACCTTCTTGACTACATTTCTTTTTTATAATTGCAACTTTTGTTTCATAATCTGGTTCTTGAATATCTTGGATAAGACCTGAACTAAATCTAGAACGCAATCTTTCTTCAAGTTCACTCATTTCTTTTGGTGGGCGGTCTGATGCTATGATGATTTGTTTATTGTTTTGATAGAGTTCGTTATAAGTGTTGAAGAATTCTTCTTGTGTGCTAATTTTACCACGGATAGATTGAATATCATCAACCATTAAAACGTCAACGTTACGATATTTGTTTCTAAATTCTTGATTAGATTTTTCTTTACTGTTTTTTATTGACTCAACATAGTCATTTGTAAACTTTTCACAAGTTACATACAAAACATTAAGTTCAGGGCGATGTTCGTTTAAATAATTTCCAACAGCGTGGAGCAAGTGTGTTTTTCCAAGACCTACTCCTGAGTAGATAAACAATGGATTAAATTTTTGACCAGGGTTTTTTGCAACGCTTTGCATTGCGGCGCAAACAACTTGATTTGATTTACCAACAACAAAGTTGTCAAAAGTATATTTCTTGTTAAACTTTGATTTCAAGTTTGGTTGTTCTTGCATTATTGTGGTTAATTCTTTTTCTTTGTTGCGAATGCTTTGTTCATATTCTTGACTGTCTGTAATTCTAACAAAAGTGTATGGCGTGAATTCTTGACGAACACATTTTGTTATTTTTTCAAAAATGCCAGATTGATTTGCTGAATTTTTTGCGTTAACACCTGGAGCTAATAAAATTAATTCATCGTTTGCATATTGAATTGGTGTTAGAGTGTTTATCCACAAATCGAATGTTACAGCATTAACTTCGTTTTCAAGTTTGTTTAAAACTTTTTTCCATTGATCAAGTAAGAACATATTTCAACTCCTTTAATTATTTTTATTATACACTATTTTGATCAATAAGTCAATAGCATTGTGGATAACTTTTACTGTCGACAATTTAGTTAAATTTAAAATGAAATTGATACAAAACAATAAAAATTTAAATAAACTTAATAAAAATGCTTTAAATTTCGAAGATTTTAACAATAAAATACTGAAAATTAAAATTTAAAAAGAAAAAAGAAACAACAGATAATGTTTATAGAAAGAAAAATTTTTAAGTTATCCACTTTTACACTTTTTGTTTATCCACCGAATTGTGTATAAAAAAGAAGTGGTAAAACATATCACTTCTCAGATTATTACATTTCCGTTTTGAATTTCTTTTTTATTAAAGGCAAGATTTGTGTTAGGAATGGCTGTGCATGAAATAAAAGTTTGATATTTTGTTGTCATGTTTAGAAGGCGTTCCTGACGACCGTTATCTAGTTCACTCAAAACATCATCAAGAAGAAGTATTGGATATTCACCAATTTCTTCTTTAATTACTTCCATGAGAGAGAGTTTAACAACTAATGCAACTGTTCGTTGCTGACCTTGACTTGCATAGTGTTTAGTGTCTAGGTTATTTATTTTAAAAACGATATCATCTCTATGTGGACCTATGCTAGTGTATCCTGATTCAATTTCTTTATCAATTGATTTATTAAACTGTTCAGTTAAATCTTCTTTTATTGATAAGTTCTCTTTTAATGAATAAGAATAAGTTATATCTAAATCTTCTTCAAGAGTAATTGTTTTATGAATATCTTTTGCGATTAGATTTAATTTTTCTAAGAAAATTAATCTCTTCTTAATTATTTTTTCAGCAGTGTCAATTAGTTGAGGGGTGAAGAGTTTAAGTTGTTCTATTTTACTCTCACGACTATCTAAACTTTTTAATATTTGATTTCTCATTTTAAGTATGCGGTTATATTTCATTAAATTATATAGATATGTTTTATCAAACTGGCTTATTGAAATATCTAAGAAGTTTCTTCTATCCTCAGGAACTTCTTTAATTAGTTTTAACTCATCAGGGCTAAAGTAAACAACAGATAAAGTTCCAACAAGTTCAGTAAGTTTTAAAATATTAAGGTTATTAATCTTAATTGATTTCTTATCTTGTTTATCTAAATACATTTCAATAGTTTTGCTTCCGGCAATAGTTGAAAAAGAAACTGCCACTTTTGCTTTGTTTTCATTAAAACGAATTAGTTGTTTATCTTTGCTGTTCTTTGGACTTTTTCCAACGCTAAGTAAATAAATGCTTTCAAGCATATTGGTTTTGCCTTGAGCATTAGATCCAACAATAAAATTTAAACCATCGTTAAAATTTGTTTTTGTGTAAGTGTAATTTCTAAAGTTATTAAGTTCCAAGTTGTTTATTTTCATTCTGCACACATTATATAAAATTAATAAAAACTTGTCAATTTTTTTAAATAATTACAAAAAATATTATTAAAAGTTTAAAATAATAAGTTTTTTCAAATATTTACAACTAAAATTTAAAAAGAAAAAAATATTTTATAAGTAATAGTTCCTCGCGCGTGCGCGCGTACGCGTATACACACGTGCGTACGTACATACGCACGCACATATGCGCGCGCATTTATATAAGGAAAGGGAAATAAAATATTTTAATTTACTTCGCTCGAAAATTTGTTTGTTATTAGTATAACAAAAAAGAACACCTTTCGGTGTCTTTAAATTTATTTAATAGGATTTGTTTTTGGTTGGTTTTTATCTCTTGGATATTTCTTTGGCGTTTCTTTAATTTTTTCAATAATAACAATATTTCTTTCACCATAACTATTTGGTAAGTCAAAGCGAATTGATTTAACAACTTTTCCGCCAAGAACCTCTAATGCTTTTTCTGCATCCATAAATTCTTCTGCAAGGTTACTGCCTTTATATGCAATAACAATTCCACCAACTTTAACAAGAGGAAGAAGATATTCCAACAAGGTGTTCATTTTTGCTACTGCTCGAGCAACTGCAACGTCAAATTTTTCACGATTGTCTTTTGCAAAATCTTCTGCACGAGAGTGAACATTATTTGATTTTATTTTGAGTTTAGAACAAATGTAATTTAAGAATGTTACACGTTTATTTAAACTATCAACCATTGTTATATCAATATCTGGACGAACGATTTTAAGTGGTAAACTTGGAAAACCTGCTCCTGTTCCAACGTCAACAACACTTGCACCTTCTTTAATTATATCAACAGATAAAATGCTATCTAAAAAGTGTTTTGTGAAAACATCATTTCTCTCAGTTATTGCTGTTAAGTTAACTTTATCGTTATATGAAACAAGTTCTTGATAATAAATATCAAACTCGTCCCTGTGCTTATTAATTAAATTTTGATAATCTGTTAGTAACATACGATTTTTATTATAAATAAAATGTTAGTTTAAGTCAATTAAAGAAACATATAAAATGTCTAAAACATCCCCTTCATTTTTAAGTAAACTAGCAAAACATTTATATCACTTGGACTAACGCCGTCAATTCGTTTTGCTGATCCTATGCTAGCTGGTTTAAACTTGTTTAGTTTTTGACGTGCTTCCAATCTAAGACCGCTAATTTCAGTGTAATCAATGTCAGGTAAGGTGATATTATCTGTCTTTTTTTGTTTTTCAATTTGTTCAAGTTCTTTTTTTATGTAACCTTCATATTTAATTTCGGTGTTAACATAATCTAAAATATTGTCTGGAATATTATCAAACAAATTAAAGTGATTTTTAATGTCAAAAATAGTAATATTGTTGCGCTTTATACACTCTTTCAAAGTAAGTCCGCTATGTGGTAAACTTTCATTTTTCTCTGTAAACAATGGAGTTAATTTTGTTGGATTACACATTGTTTTTAAACTATTATAAACCTCATTAATTTGCTTTAACTTTTTCTTATATATTTTATATCGTTTATCATCAACAAGACCAATTTCCCTACCTATTTCAGTTAAACGTAAATCGCAGTTATCTTGCCTTAAAATAAGGCGATATTCTGCACGTGATGTCATCATTCTGTATGGTTCTATTATATCTTTTGTTGTTAAATCATCGATTAAAACACCTATATATGCTTGGTCACGATTTAGAACAAAAGGAGGCTTATTATCAATATAACGTTCAGCATTAATTCCCGCCATAAGACCTTGTGCTGCTGCTTCTTCGTATCCGCTTGTGCCATTTATTTGACCAGCAAAGAAAAGACCGTTTATATGCTTACTTTCTAAGTTGTTTTTAAGCTCTGTTGCATTGATACAATCATATTCAATCGCATATGCAAAACGCATAATTTTCACGTTTTCAAAGCCAGGAATAAGTTTATACATTTTTCTTTGAACATCACTTGGCATGCTAGAAGATATTCCTTGAACATAAACTTCATCACTATTTTCGCTTTCAGGTTCTAAGAAAAGTTGATGACGTTCTTTATCTGCAAAGCGCATGATTTTATCTTCAATGCTTGGGCAATATCTTGGGCCAATTCCGTTTATTTTGCCTGAATATAAAGGAGCTTTATCAATATTATTTCTAATACATTCGTGCATCTCGGTTGAAGTATAACCAAGATAGCAAGGAAGTTTGTTTTTAACCTTATTGTTAAGCGCGGAAAAACTTGTTTGAAGTGTGTCACCTGGTTGAATTTCAAACTTGCTGTAATCAATAGATTTTCCGTCAACTCTTGCAGGTGTTCCTGTTTTAAAACGACGAATTTCAATACCTAAATAAATTAAAGATTTTGTTAGTAAATTACTAGGTTCAAATCCGTTTGGACCTGTGTTTTTGGTGTAATCACCAATGATAATTTTAGAGTTTAAATAAACACCTGTTGCAACCACCACAGCATCACAACCAAACACTTCACCCATGCCGGTTTTTATACCGATAACCCTATTGTTTTCCACTAAAATTTCAGCAACTTCACATTGCAAAACGTCAAGGTTTTCTTGTCGTTCAATTGTATGTTTCATTTCGGTGTGATAAACTACTTTATCAACTTGAGCGCGAAGTGATTGAACTGCAGGACCTTTCCCTGAATTGAGCATTCTAAGTTGTAACATTGACTTATCTGCATTAACACCCATTTCGCCACCAAGAGCATCAATTTCACTAGCGAGTTGGCCTTTTGCAGTTCCGCCAATTGAAGGGTTGCATGCTAAAAAGGCAATGCTATCAAGATTTAATGTTGTTAACAAAGTTTTCTTACCAAGGCGTGAAAGAGCAAGGCACGCTTCACTTCCTGCGTGTCCGCTTCCAATAACAACCGCATCATAATGTTCAACTATATTTTCCATAACTGCCCTATTATATCACAAATTTTTAAATTTTCAATATTTAAATAATAAAATTATTTACCTAAGCAAAATTTAGAAAAGATTTTATCGATAATGGCTTCATCGCTTGTTATGCCACTCACTTCACCAAGAGAGCTCCAAGCGGTTTTGATTTCACTTGAAACAACATCCATAGTTGTAAAATCAAAAATGTTAACAATATTTTCAAGAGCAAGTTTTGCATTTTTAACCGCTTCAATATGACGAGTGTTAGTTAAATAAAGTTTGTCTGATTTTAAACTTCCGCTTATTGTTTTGTTGAAAATTTCTTGCTTTAAACTATCTATATTTTCATTGTTTGTGGCACTAACATAAAAGTATTTATTGTCTTTTTTATTTTTTAAAATATCGGTTTTGTTAAACACTTCAATATACGGTTTATCTGTTTGGATTTCGCATATATCATCAGGAGAACTAACCTTTAAAACAAGGTCAGCATCGTCTAAAGTTTTAAGTGCTTTATCAATTCCAATACGTTCAACAATGTCTGTACTTTCATGAATTCCTGCAGTATCAAACAAGCGGAAAATAATACCATTAAATTCATACTCTGCTTCAACAATGTCACGAGTTGTTCCCGCGATATTTGTAACAATTGCTTTATCGGATTTTGTGAGGGCGTTTAGTAAACTTGATTTTCCAACATTTGGCGCGCCAACGATAGCAACTTTTATTCCGTTTTTAATCATAAGTCCGCTTTTGCTCTCATCAATTAAAGAAGAAAATTCATTGATTAAATTGTTTAACTTTTCTTTTATATTTGATGTTTCATCTTCGGTATATTCGTATTCTGGATAATCTAATTTTGCTTCAATTTCGGCAAGGATTTCAGTTAAAATATTTTGATAATTTTCAATTTTGTCTTTTAATTTTCCTTGCATTAAAGAGCTTCCAGCACGCGCCTGCATTTCACTTTCAGCATTGATTAAATCCATAATGCCTTCAGCTTGGTCAATGCTCATTTTTCCATTTATAAAAGCACGCTTACTAAACTCACCGGCTTCAGCAAGAGAACAACCAAGATTAACACATTCATTAATAATTTGTTGCGCAATATAATAACCGCCATGAGAGTGAATTTCAGCAACATCTTCACCTGTGAAACTAAATGGATTAGCAAAAAAAACGACAAGACATTTGTCTATTAAATCTCCAAAATAAACTTTTTTCAAATACATTTTTCTTGGTTCAAAATCAAGATTTTCTTTTATGAGTTTTTGCAAAATTTCTTTTGATTTTTCGCCACTAATTCTAATAACTGCAACGCCACTATTTCCTGCTGGAGTTGCCAAAGATACTATCGTTTTCATAAAAATATTATAACACAACATTATCAAACAATCAAGTATTGCAAGAAAAAAGCACCTTAAGGTGCTTTAAAGTGTTAAATTTGATTCGTTATTTTTTTCAAAGATGTCATATATTTTTTTACCTTCTTTGATCGTAACAAAATATTCATCAATTCTCTCTTTATTTAAATTAAACATTTTCACATGAAGAAAACCTTCTCTAACAACTAAATCAATTTTTGTTTCAGGTTTTGGTCTTGCGCCATAACCGTTATAATTTAAGTTTGACCATGAGAAAACTTGTTTTCCATCATTATTAATAAAAATTAAAGAGTTCTCATTTGAATGTTCTTTATGTTTTTCTTTTAAAACAAGCAAAACTCCAGAAGGGTAATATTTGATTTCATGCCCCATTAAATCCTGAAGCTCTTCGTTGTTAAAAAACAAATAAGGAGCACCTTCGCTTCTGCCTTCTTCAAAAGGTGTTAAGTTTGAAGGAACTTCTTCTAAAATTGGATTTCTTCTTAATCTATCAAAGAAAATTGACATAAAACCTCCACAAAGAAAATTCTTATTGGAAATGTTTAGAATGGTGCGTCCTAAGGGATTCGAACCCCTGACCTTTGGTTCCGTAGACCAACGCACTATCCAGCTGAGCTAAGAACGCATATGTTCTTTGAACTGAAATGGATTATAACACAAATGTTTTGATTTTGCAACACTTTATTTTAAATTTAATTTAAAAAGTTAAAGAAAAGAAATTTTCTTTGTGTTAAATAAAATAAAAAGAATTAATAAAAAAAGAGGCGCAATATTTATTGCATCTCTTCTTCTTTTTGCGCTTTCTTTTTTTGAATTCTGTTTTTTATTATTTCGTATAAAACAAAAGCAACAACCATTAATAAAAATATTGGGAACAGCCAATTGTTTAACCACGGGAAAAACAATAAAATTGCAGTCACAATCAGGCCGGCCACCAGATTACCCAAGATTACAGATACACATGTTGACACGTAATCAAGCCCTATAAACACCGCAACACAAGTTCCGGTCCACACCCCTGTTAAAGGTAAAGGAATTGCAACAAACACAAAAACGGCGAGGATTTTCTTCCAATAAGACTTGCTAAATCTTTTACTTTTTACTGTTGAGTCTTCGATTTTTGTTGTCTTGTTTTTAACCTTATTTTCGATCGCTGTGGCAAGTTTGCCAAACCATTTTGTTTTCTTTAACCAATTAATTAAAGGCAAAAATATTAAAGCAATGATAGGAACAACCAATGAACTTCCCACAAAACTCCAAGCAAACGCTTCCCATGTTGATAATGTGTAAATTGTCCACATTGTTTCATTAACTGCAAAAGGTATTGCGCCTCTTAGTTCAATTATTGGAAGCATTGCAATTAAAATCGTTGCAAGTATAATATTATTGTTAAAAACTGTTGCAAATAAGTTATGAATAAAATTAGTCATATTACCCCTTTATTATTTCTAGCATATAAAAAAACTTGTTTTAAGTCAAATAAAAATATAAAAATTCATAAAACAACCATAAAAACAAGGTTTTTTGTTGATTTTTTATCAAATTTCTTTAAATTTGATTGATTAATTTCATTAAAAATATTATATTAATAATAGGAGTTTTTATGGGAAAAATTATAGCTGTAACAAATCAAAAAGGTGGAGTTGGCAAAACAACAAGTTGTGTTAATTTGGCCGCCTATCTTGCAAATGCAGGGAAAAAGGTTCTTCTTATTGATATTGATCCACAAGGAAATGCTTGTTCAAGTGTTGGTGTGGAAGTTGAAAAAGAACAGAACTCAATATATGAAATATTGCTTGGCGAGGCGCAAATTAAAGATTCGATTTACCCGTCTGTTATGAAAAATCTTGATGTTATCCCTTCAACAGTTGATTTATCCGAAGCAGAAGTTGATTTAGTTTATATGGAAAATAGGGAGAAAGTCTTAAAAGACGCGCTATCTTCTATTAAAAGCGCGTATGATTATATATTTATTGACTGTCCCCCTTCTTTAGGATTGTTAACTGTAAACGTTTTAACTGCAACAGATTCTATTATTATACCAATTCAATGTGAATATTTTGCTTTGGTTGGATTAAGTCAACTAATGAATACTGTTAGACTTGTTAAAATGCAATTAAATCCGAATATTGAAATTGAAGGTGTTTTATTAACAATGAAAGACAATAGAAGCAACTTGGTTTCACAGGTAAGCGAAGAAATAAAGAAATATTTTGGAACTAAAGTTTACGATACTTATATTCCAAGAAATGTTAGACTTGCCGAAAGTCCTAGTCACGGAAAACCAATTGTTATGTATGACAACAAAAGCAAAGGGGCTATTGCTTATCAAAACTTAGCAAATGAGTTTTTAAGAAAACAATAATAAACAAATCAATATTAAAAATGTTCCACGTGGAACATTTTTTGTTAGCAAAGTCAAATTTAACAATAATATTGTTTGTATTCGAATTGATTTTGTTCAAATGATTACAATTATAAAATAAATAAATGTTCCACGTGGAACATTTTACATTAATAGTCAAGAAACGGCTTGATGTTTAAATAAATTTTAAATATCGAATAATTATATTTAAAATAATTGACTAGCGTGTTTTAAAATTGTATAATAAATATAATAATTGTTCCACGTGGAACAAATGGAGGTTTAAAATGAAAATGGGATTAGGTAGAGGCTTAGATAGTTTATTAAAAGTTTACGATGAAGAGGTTAAAACAGAGAAAAAAGAATCTTCTATATCAAAATACGAAATGCGGAGTGGTGATGTCCAAAAAATAGACATCAATAAGATATACACAAATCCAAATCAACCTAGAAAAAACTTTGATAAAGAAAGCTTAAACGAATTGGCTGAAAGTATAAGAGTTCATGGATTAATTCAACCAATAATTGTAAATGAAATGCCAGATGGATATATGATTATTGCTGGAGAAAGAAGATTTAGGGCTAGCAAAATCTGTGGATTGAAAGAAATCGATGCAATTATTAAAACTTACACAAACAAACAAATAGCTGAAATTGCCATAATTGAAAACTTGCAGAGAGAAGATTTAAATCCTGTTGAAATTGCCAAAGGAATTAAACAATTAATGGAAGAATATGGCTTAACGCAAGAAAAAGTTGCTGAGCGTCTTGGAAAATCGCGCTCTGCTATTGCTAACTCTTTAAGAATATTAAGTTTGTATCCAGAAGTTATAGATTTAGTGGAAAAAGGTAAGGTTTCATTTGGTCACGCAAAAATTCTTGCATCGATTGAAGATTATGCCACACAAATAATTTTAGCAAAGAAAATTGCAAAAGATAAATTGACAGTTCGTGATTTGGAAAAAGAAGTTGAAGCAATTCTTGGAAATAAAAAGAAAAAGAAACTCCCTAAACTTCCTAGTGATGAATTGCAAGATTTTGTTGGTGAACTTCAAAGAAAACTTGGAACTAAAGTTTCGTTAATTGGAAACGACAAAAAAGGTCGTATTTATATTGATTATTATTCACAAGATGATTTAGATAGAATTTACGATATTGTTTTAAGAAAATAATTTAAATAAAAGATAAAAAAGGCAAGAAATCTACTTGCCTTTTTATTTAGATATGTAAATTAAATTTTGATATTGCGCTCATAATAAAAACGCATGCGCTAAAATAATTTAGTTTTGTTAATTTTAATTTCTTTTAATTGTTTAGTGAATTGGTATAATATGTTAGAAATGATTTCGTTTAAGTCTTTTTCTGAAACAAATGCCGCTGCTCCAACATGACCCCCTCCGCCATTGTTTTTTGCAACTAATGAAACGTCATAACCTTTCTTGGCTCTCATGCTCACATAGTAGCCAACTTCTTTTGGTTCAATAAAGCAAACAAGTTTTGAGTTTGTTATTGTGGATAATTTATTTACAATTCCAAATAAATCATTATGTGTTATATTATATTTTATAGCTTGTTCATGTGATATAAAGCTAATTATTATTTGGTTGTTTTCATATGTTGTGAGATTTTGAATGGCCAGAGCTAACATTTGCATATTTTTAAGAGAGTTGTTGGCTAAAAAGGTTGAATATATTTCATCTCGATTAATGTTTTGGCAGATCTTAGATGCAACAAAAAATGTTCTTTCACCAATTGCTCCAACTGTGAAATTGTTTGTGTCTGCAATAATTCCTGCATAAAGTTTTCCTTGATTTGATTTGGAAATCGAGTAATTGAAATATTTGCAAATTGAATAAATTATTTCGCAAGTAGAACTGCATGTTTCAACAATGTTCACATCTCCAAAAAAAGTGTTGGTGGCATGATGGTCTATAACAATTTTTAAGCATGCGCTATTAAAATAGCCTGAGTATTTTCCCATTCTTTCAATGCTTGGTGAGTCAACTAAAATTGCAGTATCATACTCTGTTGTTGTGATGGGATTTAAAACTTCATTTTCCATGATAAGTTTTGCGTTGGCTGAGAGCTGTTCAGTTTCTGCGAAAAGGTCTATGTGATCGATATGAAAAAAGTCTTGAATAAATGATTTAAGAGTTATCATACTTGCAAGAGAATCAGGATCTGGTTCGATATGACCAATTAAACATATTCTTTTTGCCTGTTTTAAAATGTTCAGATTTTCATAAGTGTTCATGTAAATATTATAACATATTTGTAGATATTTTGCATTTATTTTAATTAAGTTTGTTTCAAATGTGAACATTTGTGCTAAAAAGTTATCCACAATCGGTGGATAACTATGTGGATAACTGTGTGGATAAGTAATAATTTGTTGTTTTATGACGAATTTATGATCTATATTATAGTTGTTTTAATCGTCATTATAAAAAATAAGGCAGCATACAATAATTTATGAAAAAAACATTGTTTACAATAAGATTAGGGGTTAGTGTTGTATTGCTTATGGTTATTATAACTATGTTTTATGCTAAGTTAGTTGCTGTTAGAGTTGAGAGTTTCAATGGAATAACAATTGTTCTTGATGCAGGACATGGAGGTAGAGATGGTGGTTCAATTGGCGTTAACGGCACAATTGAAAAAGAGATTAATCTAGACTATGTTTTAAGTTTAAAAAATAAACTTGTTGAAAATGGATATAAAGTTGTTTTAACGAGAAAGAATGATGATGGATTATATTCCGAATTTGCAAAAAATAAAAAAACGAGTGATATGAATGCAAGGCTAAATATTATTCGTGAAGCAAACCCAAATTTAGTGATAAGCATACATATGAATAGCTTTTCAAATCCAACTGCAAAAGGCGCAACAACTTATTTTAGGAAAGACGATAGTTCTGGAAAGCAATGTGCTGATTTAATTCAAAAATCATTAAATAAATACTGTGGAGCTAAAACTGTTAAAGGCAAGGTTGGAGATTATTATATTTTAAATTGTAGTTATTATTCCGCAGTGTTGATTGAGTGTGGTTTTTTATCAAATCCAGAAGAAGAAACAATGTTAAATAGCGAAGATTATAAAGAAAAAATTCTCAATGCTATTTATAACGGTATACTACTATATTTTGGAAACAACCAAATTTAAATAATATTGATTATAAGATTGTTTATGCAATAAAAAAACACTTTGTGATCAAAGTGTTTTAGATTAGATTAGTTTTGTGTCAACAATTGTTAAGTCTCCTGTTGTGGTTGAAACTGTTAAAGAGTTTACACCATCGTAAGAAGCTTCTTTGCAATTAACAAATGTTTCACGTTTAGTTTGAGTTGTGTAACCATTGTATTGTGTTATTTGCATTAAATTAACTCTAACATTACCACTTGTTGGATTTGGGTTTGTTGTTAATTTATAAATAGATTCATGGTTAACAACAATTGAAACTTCTCCATTTTTTCCAACAATTGCATTTTCACCGCATACATCACTCATATTCAAGAAAACTCGACCATTTCCTGTTACTGTTATTCCCGTGATTGAGTTGCTTTCTGGATTTGCAACACCAATGTGCTCAACTCCGGTTGCTGTTAATTTACCATTATATATGGTTGCATAAAGTGTTCTAGATTTGTCTAATTCAGATTCAGAATAATGTGGCGCACTTGCGTCGTTTTTAAAGTTAACGACTGCATCACCATAATTTGTTTTAATTGAAATTGTTTTCTTTGCGTTGTTAACAGTTATGTTGCCCGAATCTGTGTGGAAAGAGGAAGAAGATTCGCAATTTGCTATAGCAATATTTCCAGAATTAGTTATGATGGAAGAACTGCCATTTAGTGAATCAATTTTAACACTACCACTTCCAGACATGTCTATTATTGCACCGTCCAAAACGTTTGCAACAACAATTTCAGTGTCACTAGAAGAAACATTTAAGTGAGATACTGTTTCTGCATAGATTTGGCCACCAGCAACATTGGTGTTTTGAACAAGCATATTACATTGTTTAACAGAAATTATCCCTCGTTCATTTTTTAATATGTTAATGTCTCCAAACGATGATTTTTCTGCATGGAACTTTCCTGTTGTTAGTTTAAGGTTTACATTGTTTGGATTTGTTGTGTTTGTTTTAACAAGTCCTGTTATATTGCAATCAGCTTTATTTAGATTAAGATTTATCTCGTTTGTTAGTTCACAATTTTTTATGGAAATATCTCCACTTTCTGTTGAATAGCTCAAATTTTTAATTTTAATTGTTTCCGCGTTAATTGTTGTTTCAGCCTTTTTATTGTTTAAAACCAAATCTATTGTTGTATTTTCAGGAAGGTATAAATTAATATATGAATTGTTTTTTGTTGCAAAGCCATATGATTCATTAACATTGAAACTTAAAATATTGTCTTTAAGATTTTCGCTTATTGTTGAGTTTTTTTGTTTGGTTAAAACAAAACCAAATGAATTACTATAAAGTTCAAGTGAAATTTTTTCACTTTCGGTTGTTAAAATGTTAACATCATACGCCCTTGAGTTAATTTCAATTTTTGAAACATCAGAAGAGGAATACAATTCAGATTTTACAAGCTTGTTATTATTAATGTAAGTTATGTTAAAAAGTTCTGAGTTTGGAATGAAAAATAAATATAGAACACCAACACAACATAATCCTAATAATAATAAAAGCGTTATAATTAAATACTTTCCAACTTTCTTCATATAATCATTTTAATATTAATAATTTGTTTTGTCAATGATATAATTAAAAATTTCACTTTTATAAAGTTTATATACAACAAGACAACTGAACTTTTGTTAGATAAATTTTGTTTTGAAATATTTATTGAGTGTGATAAAATAAATTCAAGGAGAGATTAATATGATTATAAACATTGAAGGAACTGATGGATGTGGAAAGAAAACTCAAACAGATTTACTTTATGATTTTTTGTTGAATAAAGGATATAAGGTTACTAAACTTAGTTTCCCTAATTATGATAGTGAATCTAGTGCTTTAGTTAAAATGTATTTAAGAGGCGAATTTGGCGACAATAATAAATTAAACGGCTATCAAGCTAGCATGTTTTATGCGGTTGACAGATTGGCAACAATGTTAAATGTAAACGTTAATGATTTTGACTATGTGTTGTTTGATAGATATGTTCCAAGCAATATGATTCACCAATCAACACGAATTAAAGATCAAAAAGAATTAGACGACTTTTTAAATTGGGTTGTTGATTTGGAGTTTGGAAAATTAAAATTGCCAAAACCGGATGTTACAATTTTCTTAGATGTGCCTGTTGAGATTAGTATGAGATTGGCAAGAGCAAGAGAAGAATTAAAAAATGGTCAAGATAAAGATATTTTAGAAAAAGATGATGAACATTTAATAAATGCATATCAAAAGGCAAAATATGTTGCGAAGAAATTCAATTGGCTCACAATTGACTGTTCCAAAAATGAAAATATTAAAAGCATTGATGAAATTCACAAAGAAATCTTGACTAAATTGTCGTTATAATGATATAATATAATCCGTAAAAAAGGAATAATTATGGAATTTAAATTTACAAGTAAAGAATTAAGAAATGCTTGGTTAAACTTTTATAAAGAACGCGGTCATGTGGACTGCGGTGCTGTTTCATTGATTGGGGATGGAACAACAGGAGTTATGTTTAATGTTGCTGGTATGCAACCTCTTATGCCGTATTTGTTAGGGAAAAAACATCCTATGGGAACAAGATTATGCAATGTTCAAGGTTGTGTTAGAACTGTTGATATTGAAGAGGTTGGCGATAGTTCACACTGCACTTTCTTTGAAATGTTGGGAAGCTGGAGTTTGGGTGATTATTTTAAAAAGCAAAGAACCAAATGGAGTTATGAGCTTCTCACTCAAGTTTTAAAGTTTGCTCCTGAAAGAATTGCTGTAACCTGTTTTGCAGGAAATGAAGATGTTCCAAAAGATGAAGAAACGGCTAAATATAGAGAAGAAAGCGGAATAAAAAAAGAAAATATTTATTTTTTACCAAAAAAAGATAACTGGTGGGAATTGGAACGTGGTCCTTGTGGTCCAGACAGTGAAATGTTTTATATAACTGATAAACCTGCTTGTTCAAAAGATTGCAATCCAAGTTGTGATTGTGGTCGATTTGTTGAAGTTGGAAACGATGTGTTTATGCAATATGAAAGAATTGCTGACAATAAGTATATTCCTCTTGCGCAAAAGAATGTTGACACAGGTTGGGGATTGGAAAGATTACTGGTTTTCTTAAATAAAACAGGTGATGTTTATCAAACAGATTTATTTGTTGATGTTATCAACCATCTTGAAAACAAAACAAATATTCAATATGGTTTAAATGAAAAATCAACTAGGGCTATGAGAATTGTTGCGGATCATATTAGAACGAGCGTTATGCTAATTGGTGATGAAAATGGAATTTTGCCAAGCAATATTGGTGCAGGATATATTTTAAGAAGACTAATTCGCCGTGCTGTTAGATTTGCAAATGATATTGAATTGTCGTTAGATGAGTTATCAAACATTGCAAAAATATATATTGAAAATGTTTATAATGAAACATATCCACAGCTATTAAGCAAGGAAGAATTTATTTTAACAGAATTAAATCGCGAAATTGAAAAATTTAACAAAGCTCTTAGTTTAGGAAATAAAGAATTTGAAAAGGTTGTGAGTGGAATTGAAAGAAAAAATCAATTTATGAAACAATCTAATCCTGATTATGTGGAAGAAAAGTTAATAAACGGAAAGTCTGCATTTAGATTGTTTGACACATTTGGGTTCCCTATTGAAATGACAATTGAAATGGCCAATGAACGTGGATATCTTGTGGATAAAGCTGGTTTCGATGAGGCATTTAAACAACATCAAGAGTTAGCTCGTTCAACAAGTGCAGGAGCATTTAAGGGCGGTCTTGCTGATGATAGTGAGTGGACAACAAGATTGCACACGGCAAATCACTTGCTTTTGGCAGGGCTTAGAAAAATGTTTGGAACGAAAGTTGAACAAAAAGGTAGCAATATCACAAGTGAGAGATTGCGTTTTGATTTTAACTTTGACAGAAAATTAACAGATGAAGAAGTGAAACAACTTGAAGATTTTGTAAACGATGCAATTAACAAAGCTATGCCAGTTGAAAGATTAGAAATGACTTTCGAAAAAGCAAAAGAATTAGGTGGCTATGGAATTCACAAGGCCGATGAAAATGAAATCGTTTCAGTTTACAAAATTGGTGATGTTGATTTTCAAATTTGTGGTGGACCACATGCAAAGAACACAAGTGAACTTGTAAACTTTAAAATATCAAAACAAGAAGCAGTTTCTGCTGGGGTTAGAAGAATTAAAGCTGTTATTAATGTTAAATAAAATAAAAAACACAGGTTGTTCACCTGTGTTTTTTGTGTGTAACATCAAACTGGATTTACAGCAAAGCAAAGTTACTTAGTTTATAATCTATTGATTAATACTTTTTTCTAAATGTTGTAAATAATGTGCTATAATTTCTTGAAGCATTAAATTAATTGTGTCGTCATCTTCATCACTAACTCCAATTGCGTGAACAATTCCTGCAGATAGTTTTTCACAAACTTCAATATAATGAAGATTTGTTGCCTTCTTGTTTTTTAATAATTTCAATTCTGCACGCTTCAAAGGGTGAGATGTTTCTTTATATTCTAAAGTGTAAAGAATTGCATCAAGCAATGCGTCTTTAAAATGTTTGCTGTGAAAGAATTCGCAAGTTTCTTGGTTGTGCATTTTTTCACATTCTAATTCTTCTTGAATTGTTCTTGCAAGAACTTTTGTTGCAGAAATAACCAATTCCAATTTTTCAATTTTGCTTTCTTCAATTTCGCCATCAGCAATGGCTGTTTCAATTTGTTTAATAGTCATAAATGTCTCCTTCAATGTTGGTGGTTTATTTATAACATGAAATTAAAAACTTGTCAAGGAAGAAAAGGTATGTGTTGAAAAATTTTTAATTTTATTTTTATCGAACTAAATGCAAATTTTACAAAATTAAATAAAATAATAAAAATTGGTTTAAAATTATTAAAAAATTATTATTAAAAATTATTCTTTTGTTTAATTTTATGCATTTATTATTTCTTTAAAATTATTCCAAAGAGTTGGTTCTAAATATGTGTTTTGAGATAAAATATTTATCGTGTCCACAACTATTCCATCAATAATAATTTCCACATTTCCAACAATTTCATTTTCATTAACGCTTTTTAGTTGTGTTGGCAAATGATAATTAAGAGAAAAATTCACTTCTTCATTTTTGTTTTTAATAATTGAATATTCTCTTTCAGCTTTTAAATTGACTTGATGTTTATTTCCTTTCATTGCAATTGTTTTGTTTAACAAATTTTGATTGCTAAAAATTATTTCACTTTCAAAATTTTCAAAACCATAGTTTAATAAACTGCTTGCAAGATTAAATCTTTCTTTGCTATTTTCAGCACCTAAAACAACAGCAATTAATTTTGTGTTGTTTCTTTCCGCTCCAACAGCTAAACAGTATTTAGCTTGATTTGTTGAACCTGTTTTTCCGCCAATACATCCAGAATAAAATCTTGATAATTTATTTGTGTTAGTCATTTGTGTTATTCGTCCACTTGGATGAGAAAAGTCTTCCATCCAAATTGATGAATACTCATGATATAAATCGTGAGAAAGCACTTGTTTTAAGAGGATTGCTTGATCATGAGCCGATGAGTAACCTTCGTTTGAAGGTAGACCTGTACAGTTAGAATAGTTGGTGTTTTTTAGTCCTAAATGGTTAGCTTTTTCGTTCATTATTTTAACAAAATTTTGTTCACTGCCAGCAATATGTTCAGCAAGAGCAACTGAACTGTCATTAGCACTTGCAACTATTACCGATTTTAAAAGTTCGCTAATTTGATATTCTTTATTTGCGTCTAAGAAAATTTGACTTCCACCCATGCCACTTGCATTTTCACTAACACAAGTTTTATCATCCAAATTAATTCTTCCAGCATCAATTTCTTCTAATGTTAAAAGAATAGTCATTAGCTTTGTTACACTTGCAATTGGAAGTTTTTCTTGCGAGTTGTTTTCAAACAAAATTTTGCCAGAGTTATATTCAATTAAAATGCTAGATTTGTGATTAATG
>JAZONT010000010.1:0-4306 GCA_045654665.1 Candidatus Onthoplasma sp. | reverse complement strand
ATTGGTCCAAATGGTGCAGGAAAAAGCACTACGATCAAAATCATGAGTGGAATTCTCACCCCAACCTCTGGCGAATGCAGTATTATGGGTCAAACACCATGGAAAGACAGGAAAAAGTATGTTAAAAACATTGGAGTTGTGTTTGGTCAACGATCTCAACTTTGGTGGGACGTGCCCGTAATTGATAGTTTCGAACTGCTAAAAGATATCTACAAAATTCCAACTGCCGAATATAATGAAACTTTAAACGACCTAGTAAATGCTCTTAACTTGAAAGAATTATTGAACCGCCCGTTAAGACAACTTTCATTAGGTCAAAAAATGAAATGCGAGTTAGCAGGGTCGCTACTCCACCGCCCAAAAGTGCTCTTTTTGGATGAGCCAACCATTGGGCTTGATGCGGTAACAAAACTCGCAGTTCGTGATTTTGTTAAAACTATAAACAAAAAGTGGGGAACAACAATAATACTCACCACTCACGATATGAGTGACATTGACGCACTAACAAACAAAATCATTCTTATTGGTCGTGGTCAAATTCTCTATAAGGGAAGTTTTAGCGCAATCAAAGAAAAATATGGCCACATAAAACAAATTGAAGTTGAGTTTGCTAAGGAGTATGACAAAATTCAACTTGAAGGTTACGAAGTTGTTTCGCATGAGCGAAATATTGCAACACTTAAAAACAATGAAGACAGAGAGTTTCATGTTAAAGATTTCTTCAACGACATAACAAAGAAATATGAAGTTGTTGATTTCCAAGTAAACTCAATAAGCGTGGATGAAATTCTTGCAAAGCTCTACACTGAGCTTAACTTATAGGAGGCATTATGAGTTCTTATTTTGGACTTTTTAAAATGTCTTTTAAAGGCGAACTTCAATATCGCGCTAAAGCAATTTCTGGTGTTGTAACACAAGTGTTTTGGGGATTGATGTATATTTATCTCTACACCGCTTTTATGGGCGGAAAAATCATTGAAGGGTTTTCCATCTCTCAAATGATAAGCTACGTTTGGATTGGTCAAGCGTTCTTCGTTCTTCGCTTTTCCGATTTACCAAAAAACTGCGGAAAAGAAATTGAAAACGGAAATGTGTGTTATAAATTTGTTCGCCCAGTGGACCTTTATAATCAATGGTATGCCGAACACTTTGGTTACAAGTTCTCTGCAACACTAATTCGTTGTGTACCTCTCACAATTGTTGCTTTCTTATTACCTAAAAGCATGAGATTAATGCTTCCAACAAGTTTTGCTTCTTTTGGTTTATTCCTTATTGCTTTACTTCTTGGAGCACTTATAACATCTTCAATTTCAATGATAAGCGTGTTCCTAACATTTAAAACAATGTCCGCAAAAGGAACTGCATCAATTATGAACACCGTTTGTGGTGTGCTTGGCGGAATGTATGTTCCACTTGTGTTCATGCCACAAAGTGTTCAAAATGTTTTAAATTATTTACCTTTTAGATTTATCATGGATTTACCAGCAAGAATCTACGTTGGAAACATTCCACCAATTGAAGCATTGAAACTTATTGGAATTGCTATTCTTTGGTTGATTGCATTAATTGCACTTGGAAAACTTCTCATGAAACAAGCTGGCAAAAACACGGTAATACAAGGAGGTTAATATGCTATATAATAAATATGTTAAAATGCACATGAAATCATCAATGCAATACAGAGCAAATATGTTAATGCTATCATTTTCTTCTTGCCTAATATCTATTGGTGAATTACTTGCAATATTAGTAATGTTCAAAACCTTTAAATCTGTTGGCGATTGGGGATTTTATGAAACTGCATTAATGTTTGGAATTATCACCTTTGTTTATTCATTTGTTGAATGTTTTGCGCGTGGTTTTGACGAGTTTGCAAACCTAATAAAACACGGTGATATGGATAGATTAATGGTTAGACCTGTAAACTTAATATATCAAATCTTCGGAAGTAAAATTGAGTTTTCAAAACTTATGAGAGGAACATTAGGACTTGTGGTTTCAATTATTGCTCTATTTAATTTAAACATTGTTTGGACAATATCAAAAGTTTTAGTTCTTATTGGAACATTTGTTTGCGGATGCTTCGTTATTTGGGGAGTTATGCTTGTTGGCGCAGGAATAAGCGTGTTTACTGTTGAAAATTTGGAATTTATAAATATTTTCACAAACGGCGCAAAAGAAATTGCATATTACCCTATTAATATCTACAATAAATGGCTTGCAAGACTTTTCACTTTCATAATTCCTGTTGCTTGCTTTAACTATTTGCCAATATCTTACATTATGGGTTATGGCAATCTTCCACAAATAATTTACGCACTCTCACCGCTTATGGGAATTGCATTTGTGATACCTTGCCTGATATTCTTCACTTGGTCTCTTAAAAAATATCAAAGCACAGGAACTTAAAAGGAGAAAAATATGAAAGAATACTATAAGGCATATGATGATAGATATAAAACCTACCACACCCAGGAGGGTGTGGCATGGGCTGGAAATAGACCTAGTTTTATCTTAAAAGATATTTTAGATAAGCACATCAAAAATAAAGCATCAGCCGAAATTTTAGAAATTGGTTGTGGCGAAGGTCAAAACGCAATTTATTTAATGAAAAATGGATTTAATGTTAAAGCAACCGATGTTTCAAACGAAGCAATTGTTTGGTGCAAAAACGAAGCAGAAAAAAACAATCTAAACACTAACAACTTTTTCGTTTTAGACGCTTTGGATAACACCTTGTCAACTAAATATGCTGCTATTTATTCAATTTCAACTTTGCATATGTTGGTTTTAGATGAAGATAGAATAAAATTTTTAGATTTTATCTACAACCACCTAAAAGATGATGGTGTTGGAATTATCACCATTATGGGTGACGGAACAACCGAAAGAAACAACACAGACATTTCAAAATCCTTTGAAAAAGTTGAACGAAATATCAATGGGAAAACTGTTCAAGTGGCTTCAACATCTTGCAGAATCGTTAATTGGAAAACCTTCTTCAAAGAATTAGAAACTTCAAAACTAGAAGTAATAAATCACTACACAAGCACAGAAATTTCAGGTTTTAATTCTTCAATGGTTGTTGAAGTAAAGAAACAAAAATAAAACAATTTTCTAATAAATACGTGTTATTGTTGGTCACAATTAAAAACAAAAAAAGAACTCATTATGAGTTCTTTTTTATGGTGAAGAATATCTCAAACAAGTTGAGAGATGCCCCACAAAAATTCAAATCTTTTAAACAAATTTAAAACCTTTAAATTTATGGTGGAGAATATCGGGCTCGAACCGATGACCTCCTGCTTGCAAGGCAGGCGCTCTAGCCAACTGAGCTAATCCCCCATGTTGCATTTGCTGGTAGAGATGAGTGGACTCGAACCACCGACCCCCACCTTATCAGGGTGGTGCTCTAACCTGCTGAGCTACATCTCTATATTAAATTAAGCATATCACCACCCGCTAAGGTGTTCTATTCCGTCTTGATAAATCAAGCCGCCCACCTTATAAGTTTTTGCTAACGCAAGAAACTTGGCGTTCGCTTTGCTCGGCTTCAGGGGGTGCTCTAACCTGCTGAGCTACACCTCTATGTTAAATACCTTTTTGCAAATGCTCTTATATATTAACAAGTTTAAATCTGTTTGTCAATAAATTTTAACAAAATTTTTAATTTTTTTTCTTTTGTTGTTTATATAACTAAAATATTATCTTTTTCATACATATATTTGAGGTGTTTATGAAGATTAATATTGGAATTGTTGGATATGGAAATATTGTCCAAGAAATTGAAAAACAAGTTAAAACAAACGAAAATTTTAATCTTGTTGCAATATTTTCAAAAAGAAAAACCGAAAAAACAGTTTCAATAGATAGTATTTTAGATTATAAAAATAAAATAGATTTGCTATTTCTATGTGTTGGATCATTTGATAGTTTAGAAAAGCTTTCATTAAAACTAATTAAATATTTTGACATTATTGATTGTTATGATAATCACGCAAGATTGCAAACTCATATTTCAAAAATAAACCAACTAGCTAAGAAAAACAATAAAATTGCCATATGCTCAGTTGGTTGGGACCCTGGTCTTTTTAGTTTGATGCGTGGATTATTTTCAAGTTTGGGTTACACACCACACACTTTTTGGGGAAAAGGAACAAGCCAAGGTCACACTCAAGCAATAAAACAAATTAAAGGTGTTGTTGATGCAATTCAATTCACAATTCCAAATGAAAAAATAATTAATCAAATTAAAACAAATAAACCACATAAACAAAAAGATTTTCATTATAGATTATGCTATGTT
>JAZONT010000009.1:0-3759 GCA_045654665.1 Candidatus Onthoplasma sp. | reverse complement strand
CTTAAAAATTTTTTATAGTATATAATATTATTATAAATTAGGTGTATTGTGAGATTGTGTAATACACATAAGGGGAAATATTTATGATACGTTATATACCTGGTAAAACCAGAGTTAAAACGGCGTCGCAACTCAATCTTTAACCAATTTAATTTTACAAATTAAATGTTGGTCTTTTAATTGGTTGCTCCTTATCCCATGCGAAGCACTGTGTTAACTTCTTTGGGAACCTTATGAGGAAAATTCAGTTTTAGCTAACTGAATAATAATAAATTATTTTATAGGGTAAACTTATGATTAGATATATACCTGGTAAAACCAGAGTTAAAACTTCTTTAACTCTCGCATGCTCGATGAAAATTCAGTTTTAACAATCTGAATTAAATAAAATTGTTATATGGGGTGAACATATGATTAGATATATACCTGGTAAAACCAGAGTTAAAACTGAATTTATTAAAGGTATCACATTTGGGGATATCATCTTGGCGGTGATATGTCTTATCTTTGCCATTGTTGTTGCTGCAAGTAACCTTTTTGGAATGTATCGTTGGTATGCGCTTTTTGCTTGGCTTGGAATTTCTGTTGTTCTTTATCTTCCAATCGATGATGGATTAAGGCTTTGGAGTTCTATCACCCTTATTATTAGATTCTCGGCGTTTTCAAAAAAATACATAAAGAGTGGAAAGCAGAAGGGTTACAAGCCAATGGACATGTTAACACCTTTCTTTAAGATTGACCTTGGAAAGTTCATCGACTTTGGTCAATATTCAGGTATGGTTTTGGAAATCAAACCTCTTGCGCTTGACCTTATGCAAGAAAAAGCTCAAGATTCATTGATTATGACATTTAGTAAGGCACTTAAACGAATAACATCTTATCAGCGGGCGTGTATTGTTAAAACGGTTAAGCCAATGAGATTTGATATTTTTTTGAAAAGTGATGACTATAAATATGGTTTGCTAAATGAACTTTACGAAAATGGTCAATATTCAGAAAGTGAGATGGAATCTCGTGGATTTATCTTCCGTGAAAGAGTTGATATTCTTAACAATGCAATTAAGAGTGAGCCAATACCTCAAAACCACTTCTATTTTGTTCTCTTTGGTGAAGATAGAACAAGTTTGGAAGAAACAACAATTGGTATCATGAACGATATGGCTGTTGGGCAATACACAATTTCATCTGAAATTCTTTATGAAAAAGATCTTGTTAGTTTCTTAAAATCTAATTATCAATCAATCTTCCCTGAGCAGGAAATTAACAACCTTGCTCCAAGCATGTATAACAACTGGATTATGCCTAACAAGGTTGAATTCAAGGTTGCGCGTGTTGAAATGGATAAAAAACCTTATAAGCAAATGGTTATTTCTAATTATCCTTTGGAAGTTGGCAATGGTTGGGCGTATCCAATCTTTAACCAAGAAGGAACAAGAGTTATTATGAATATTATGCCGGTTGATAAAGATAAAGGAATGAAAGTAATCGACCGTGCGGTTATGGAAAAAGAAGCAAAACTTGATAGAACTTTCCGTTCAAGTGAATTGATTGAAAAAGAAGCTGATATTGCTTCACTTCAAGACCTTCTTAAAGATCTTAAAACCAACAATGAACAACTCTATGACATTTCAATTCATGCAAGAGTTGAAGAACAAAACAGAAAAGAGTATAGAAACATTTTAAAACAACATGGTTTTAAATATTCAGACCTATTTGGTCGTCAGGTTGATGCGTTTGTTTCATCAAGTGTTAACAGAATTGACACGCTTCAGCATTTTTATAGATCAATGCCTTCAACAACAATTGCGGCATCTTTCCCTATGGTTGATTCAATTATGCAAGACCCTGCAGGTTTCTGCATTGGAACATCAACGGCAAGTGGTTACCCTGTGTTTGTGGATTTCTTCGTTCGTGATTCAAAGAAGGGTAGAATTAACTCAAACATGATGGTTATTGGTAAATCAGGTTCTGGTAAATCATATGCAACAAAAACAATATTAACTAACCTTGCTGCAGATAGAACAAAAATGTTTATTCTTGACCCGGAACAAGAATATGATGTTATGACCAAAAATCTTGGTGGTAAAAACATTGACGTTGGAACAAATAAATCTGGTATTTTAAATCCTTTCCATATTATGGCATCTTTGGAAGACTTGGATAGCGCAACTGAAGATATGGAAGAAGTTAGTGATGAAGAAATTGATGAAATTGTTAAGAAGGGTTCGAACAAAACTTTCTTTACTCACTTGCAATTCCTTGAACAATTCTTTAGAGCAATATTGGAGGGAATTAGCTCGGATGCATTTGAAACTCTTAACACTTTGGTTGTTGAACTTTATAATAAAAAAGGAATTAACCAATTCACAAACATAGGTATGCTAAAAGCGGAAGATTATCCAATCTTTGATGATTTGTTTGCTCTCATTCAATCAAAACTTAAAACAGTTAAAGATGCTTATTATCGTCAAAACTTGCTTGTTTTGGAAACATATATTCAAAAATTTGCAACAGGCGGAAGAAACTCAGACCTTTGGAATGGCCCAACATCAATTTTAACAGATGAAAACCTCATCACATTTAACTTCCAAACTTTGTTTGCAAGTAAGAATAACAAACTTGCAAATGCTCAAATGTTGTTAGTATTTAAATATTTAAACAACGAAATTATTAATAATAAAAAGTTTAATGCTGACTATTATGAAAAAACTGGTAATGACATTAAACGTCAAGTTGTTATTGCTGTCGATGAAGCTCACATGTTTATTGATCCAGACAGCCCAGTTGCGCTTAACTTTATGGCGGAAATGGCAAAGCGTATTCGTAAATACCAAGGAATGCAAATTGTTATTACGCAAAACATTAAAGACTTCTTAGGAACACCTGAAATTCAAAGAAGATCGGCGGCAATTATTAACGCGTGTCAATATAGCTTAATTCTTCAACTTGCGCCAAATGATATGGCTGACTTATTGGAACTTTATAAATCTGCCGGTGGTATTAACGAAACCGAACAAGAAGGTATTGTCACAGCGCCTCGTGGTAGGGCATTCTTCATAACAAGCCCAATGGATAGAGCATTTATTGATATTATTGCCTATCCAACAGTTATTGAAATTATGGGTGAGGGTAAACAACGAAAATAAGTTAATTTTCGCTGTGCTTAGTAACAAAAAAGTCCTAAATTTTAGGACTTTTTTTCTGCTTATTGTGTTTTCTTAACGATCTTAAACCAATAATTAAAAGTATTATTGATGGCAAACAAAGAAGAATTGCAATAATCAAAATTTCATATACTTTCAACCAAACAAGCAACACAACAAAAAGTATAATGTTAATTATTGAAGAAACTATTGTTATTATTCCTGATATTTTTGCATTAAACAAACAAATGATCGCAGAAATAAATGAAATTACGTATAGACCAATATTAACATAGGGAATTAGCATTATAAACACATTTTGCTTTATCACAAGAGAAAGAACTATGATTAACACATCAAACACGTATGCACACAATGCTCCTATGATACTAAAAACTACACCTAAAACACAATAAGGAATTGATTTTGTTTTCATAAAAATATTATATCATGATTTGTTATAAATGTAAAATCATTTTAACTAATTTGATCACTTAAATATTTGGCAAAAGTGCGACAAAAACTGCATTATAGCCAATTTGCTAAACGCAAATGTTAGCCCTAATTTGTTTTTTCCTTAACACAACGAAGCACTGCGTTTGCTTCTTTGGGAACT
>JAZONT010000008.1:0-8669 GCA_045654665.1 Candidatus Onthoplasma sp. | reverse complement strand
TTGGCAGATGCTCAAGGCAAAACTGTTGCTCAAATTAAACAAATTATTAACGACCTTCACGAATTTAACCCAATGATGGGTCATCGTGGTTGTCGTTTAACTGTAACTTACCCTGAAATTGCAGTAATGCAAACAAAGGCAGTTATTAAAGCTGCAATCGCAGTTAAAAATCGTCATCCTGAATGGAATGTTAAACCTGAAATCATGATTCCATTAGTTGGTGAAATTAAAGAATTTAAATTCGTTAAGAAATTGGTTGTTGAAACAGCTGATGAAGTTATCAAGAATGCAGGTTCTAACTTAACTTATGAAGTTGGAACAATGATTGAAATTCCAAGAGCTTGCTTAACAGCTGATGAAATCGCGAGTGTTGCAGATTTCTTCTGTTTCGGAACAAACGACTTAACTCAAATGACATTCGGTTTCAGCCGAGATGACGCTGGTAAATTCTTGCCTTCATACTATGAAAATAAGATTTACGAAAGTGATCCATTTGCTAGACTTGACACAATAGGTGTTGGTAAACTTATGGAAATGTCATTGAAACTTGGCAGACCTGAAAATGCACACTTGCATGCAGGAATTTGTGGTGAACACGGAGGAGATCCATCTAGTATTGAATTCTGCCACAAAATTGGTCTTGACTATGTTTCATGTTCACCATTCCGCGTTCCAATCGCAAGACTTGCAGCGGCACAAGCAAATATTAAAGCACCTCGTGCTTAATGTGTTGATACAAATGAAAAAGTAACCAAATAGTCCGTTTAATGACTTTTAGTTTGTAAAAAAGAAAAAAGCGAAGATAATCTTCGCTTTTTTTATATTTCCAAACCCAACAAATAATCAGTTGAAACCTTAAAATATTTAGCAAGTTTAACAATGTAGGTTGCTTTTGGTTCGTTGATCCCTTTTTCCCAAAAATCAATTGCTTTTTGAGTTACGCCAATTTCTTTTGCTAATTTGCTTTGAGACAACCCATTTTCTTTTCTTAACTCTAACAATCTAACGCTGATTAATGTTTCCATATAAATAATATTAGTAAATTTCTACTTAAAATACTTGACATAGTAGAATTCTACTTGATATAATAAAATCAATATCATATATTATGATAAAAATTTATTAAAAGGGGAAACAAATGAAAATTAAAAAATTAACAAAATCACTATTGGCGGTTTTAACAATTTGCTTAATGTTGTGTTCTGTCTTAGTTTTTTCAGCTTGTGAAAAAAAAGACAAAACAGCTGATGTATTTGAGGCGAAGGAATTAACCACAGAACAAATTCAAACAATTTACAATCAAGCAATATCAAATGCAAAACAATCAATAAATATATGTATTGACGAATCGGATTTTGGAGGGGGATGTTTTTATGTTTATGCAGATGCGGATGGTTATTATAATTTCGAATTTAGTGATTACGATGAACTAGAGTGGATTGAGTTTAATGGTTCTAAATGGACACAATATTCCTGCATCTATGATAACACATTAAAAGAATATAAATATCCTAGTAAATCATCTTATGAAACAAATGCTAACTCATATGTTGAAGTGCTTATTAATGAAGTAATAGATTATGCTAAAGTGTCTGAATTAGTTGGTGGAACTCAAACTGCAAAAAATGTATACAAACTTTCTTATATTCGAGATAATGGTGAAATGTTAATTGAATTTGAAATTGTAGAGGGGTTTATCAAAAACATAATTCTATCATCAGGCGAAGGTTCGGTATCCCTAGAAGTTTTATATAATATTGAAGATAAAGAAATTCCTTCAAAACCAGATCTTGATTGGGGTGAATAAAAAAAGCGAAGATAATTCTTCGCTTTTTTAATTTGTTATGTTAAAAATAAACTATATTATAGACAAAGTAAATTAGTTTATTAATTCATCAATATTAATAACAAAAATTTCGCAAATCTTTCTTAGCATTGAAATACTAGGTTCAGTCCTACCTTGTTCCCAATTGGCATAGCAACTTTCAACAACGCCAAGTTTTTGGGCAACTTGTTTTTGACTTAACCCTTTTACCTTTCTTATTGTTTTTAAATTTTCACAAAATAACTTGTCCATTTATAATAATTTATTAAAAACTAGACAAAATGTCTTGACTCTAGATAAAATGTCTAGTATAATATTGTTGTATCCTAAAAAAGGAAATTCAAAAGAGAAAGGAGGAAAGAATGGGTAAGGGTCAATCAATTGCAGGTCTTGTTTGCGGAATCACATCTTTGGTTATTTGTTGGTTTGGATATTTATCATTTGCAGCTCTTCCGTTGGCTATTGTTGGTTTAGTTCTTGCAATAGTAGGTGGAAAGAAACTTAAAGCAAATGGTCAAAAATCAGGAATCGCCACAGCTGGTTTGGTAGTAAGCATTATAGCTGTTTCAATTTGTGCGATCGCATTTGTAACATGCGGATTATGTGTTGCTTGTGTTGCAAGTGAAGTTGCATCAATTTTGTAAGATCTTAAATCTTCAAAAAAAAATAACCTAGTAAACCGTATTTAACATACGGTTTTTTAATTAAATTACCCATTAAAATTATATGAATCCATCCATTAATATATTTGGTAGAACAATTCACATGTATGGCATTTTATGTTCGCTAGGAATAATATTTTCCTTAATAATTTTATATATATTAGCAAAAAAACAAAAATTTGAGTTTTTTGATTTTTCTTTGGTTGTTGTAATAACGTTGTTATCTGCCTTTGTTGGATCAAAATTATTGTTTGTTATCGTGTCAATGGAAAGCATAATTTCAATATTTAAAACATTTTCTTTTTTTAATGCTTTAATAGGTATTATGCAAGGGGGTTTTGTTTTCTATGGTGGACTTATTGGCGGAGCGGTAGGATTGCTTATAATCACTAAAATAAGAAAAGAAAACATGTTTAAATATTCAAATCTATTCACCTTGGTTCTACCTTTAGGTCACGCTTTTGGAAGAGTGGGATGTTTTTTGTCTGGTTGTTGTTATGGAATGAAACATGATGGCTTGTTTAGTTTCACCTATTCAAGTGCTCTAGATATATCAACGCCAATTGGTGTTCCGCTTCTTGCAATTCAATTAATTGAAGCTGTGTGTTTATTCACTTTGTTTATCGCTTTGCTTGTGATATATTATAAATTGCCAGAAAAAAGAAATTTAATAACTTGGTTTTATTTAATTGCATATGCAATCATTAGGTTTGTTTTGGAATTCTTTAGGGGTGATAAAGAAAGAGGATTATTCTTAGGATTATCAACATCACAATGGCTAAGTTGCTTAATTATTATTGGAGTCAGTATTTATTTCATGTTAAGAAAAATAAAAACAAAAAAATTTTAAAAAAATATTTAGGAATTTAAAAAGTTATGGTGTATTAAGATATGAAGAGGGGCAGTTTAAAACACCAAACTTTTTTTATGTTTTAAACAAATCCTAAATTTTTTTTAGGACTTTTCTAATTTTTGTTTAATTAAGTTAATAAATTAGGGAGATTTAATGAATAATGTTAATCTCACACCTGACTTTTTAGAAGAACTTAGAAGCAAGAACGATATTGTTGATGTTGCAAGCAAGTATATAACTCTAAATCGTCGTGGTGCAAATTTTTGGGCGTGTTGCCCGTTCCATCATGAAAAAACGCCTTCTTTTTCAATTAAACAAGACGGTCAGTTTTTCAAATGCTTTGGTTGTGGTGAAAGCGGAAATGTTATCACTTTTGTTATGAAAAGTGAAAATGTTGATTTCATGACCGCAGTTGAAATTCTTTGCAAAAATTGCGGAATGAGTATGCCAACCAATGCGGACACTGATGAAATGCAAAGAAAGAAAAGAGAGCGAGATAAGATTTATAAAATTCTCAAAGCATCAACAGAGTTTTATCATAATAACCTAATTAATAATCCTAATAGTTTGCAAGCGAAATATCTTAAAAATCGTGGCATCAGTGAAGAAATGATTGAAAAATTTCAAATTGGTGCAAGTTTAAATTATGACGATTTAATTAAACATTTAAAATCATTAGGTTTCACAAACGAAGAAATGGTAATGGCAGGTGTTGCTGGTAAAAACGATAACGGAAATGTTTACGATTTCTATGGGACAAGATTGCTTTTCCCAATATTTAATGGATTCGGTGATGTTGTTGCCTATTCTGGACGAGCAGTTGATGACAATGTTGACAGAGCAAAATATAAAAACACACCACAGACCTCAGTATTTAACAAAAGTGAAATTTTGTTTGCCTATAACTTTGTTAGAGACTTAAAAAAGCAACAAATGCTAGACACAATTATTATTGTTGAAGGGCATATTGATGTTATATCCTGTCATCAAATTGGAATAACCAACACAATTGGATGCATGGGAACGGCCCTAACTCCACTTCACGCAAAGAAAATTAAACAACTTGTTGATAATGTTATCCTTTGCCTTGATGGTGATAATGCTGGAAGTATGGCAACATATAGGGCAATTGACACACTAAAAGAAGTTGGTTTAAATGTTAAGGTTGTGAGATTAAACAAAGCAAAAGATCCAGATGAATACATAAAAAAATTTGGAAAAGATGCGTTTTTAGATGAACTTTATTCTGGAATTGATTGTGTTGACTTTGTGTTAAATGATAGCGCAAATAAATATAATCTTAATTCAAATGCAGAAAAAACAAAATATATTCAAGAAGCACTTGACTACATATCAAAATTTGCAACCCCAGCAGAGCAAGAAATTTATTTGAGTGTTGTTCAAAAATTGGTTAGAGTTCCAATTGATGCACTTAGAAAGAGCTTAAACAAAAACGAACAAAAAGAAATAATAACCGATCAACCTGAAATTGCAACTGAAAATATTAAAGATAATTACATAAAACAAAGCAAAATATTTATTCTTGCTTCAATGCTTTATAAAAAGGCACAAATTGAAAACATAGAAAACTTATTCTTATCTCAAGACGAACTCAAAGATTTATATGAATTCTTGCGAGCAAAAATTGAAGACAATAAAGATTATAATGTTTCAACTTTGTTTGATAGTTTTGATATTAAAGCAAATTCATTAATTGACCAAGTGATTAACTATAATTTCCCTGAAAACTTCAAAGAATTCTTAACCGACACTATTAAAAAAGTTAGAATAAACGAATTAGAAACAGAAAGGGAAAGATTAAAACAATTAATGAGTGGTGCTAAAACTATTGATGAACAGTTTGAATATTTAGCAAAAATTCAAGAGATAGATAAACTCATAAACAAGGAGAAAAAGTGATTAACATAGATAAAAATGATGTGCTTTATAAATATCTAACCGCATTAAAAATTGAAAATGCCAATGAAGTGTATTTAGAACTAGCAAAAAACGGTAGATTTAAACTTGATGATGTTAGGGCATATTTTAGAGAAACTTTTCGTCCAAGCCAAACTCAAGACTTAGACGAAAAAGAACTAGAAAAAGTTTTAGATTATTATGTGGATATTAAAAAGATTAAACACTTAAATTCAAAAGCGTTAAAAGATAAGTTAAAAGAATATAAGCAAACAAAAAATGAAACAGTTAAAGAACAAATTATTAACTCGCAACTAAAAGACATTTTATATTTATGCTTAAACTATTCAACCTTGCATAAAGAAGTGGATATTCAAGATTTAGTTCAAGTGGCAAACATAGGGCTCATTGAAGCAATAGAAAAGTATGATGAAACTTCAAGAGTTGACTTTAAGGATTTCTTGGTTTACTACGTAAGAGAAAATATTAATGAAAGTTTTAAGGAGAAAACAAATGGTTAATGTTAAAGAAATAGGACAAAAATTATTGCAACAATTCAAAAATAATCATCAAAAGTCAATTTCAGATGATAATTTGTGCAGAAAATTAATTGATAAATATGAAGAAATTGATGCAAACGACATCAACGAAATTAAAGCAATCTTAACATCTAATGGAATAACAATCACTGAAACAGTAAGCGACATCCCTGTTGATGATAAAGAACTTGAAAATATCATCAGTCAAATCAATGTTAATGATCCTGTTAAAATGTATTTAAAAGAAATTGGCAACATTCCTTTGCTTTCCTCTGAAGAAGAAAGAGAACTTAGCCGTCAACTTATTGAAGAACACAGTGAATATGCAAGAAATAAACTTATTGAAAGTAACTTGCGTTTGGTTGTTAGTATTGCTAAAAAATATCAAAATAAATACAATATGCCATTCCTTGATTTAATTCAAGAAGGTAATTTAGGTTTGCAAAAAGCAGTTGAAAAATTTGACTACACTAAAGGTTATAAATTCTCAACATACGGAACATGGTGGATTCGTCAATCAATCACTCGTGCAATTTCTGATCAAGCGCGACTTATGCGTGTTCCAGTTCACATGGTTGAAACAATTTTGCGTCACAACAAAGCAGTGCGTGACCTTCTTCAAGAATTAGGTCGTGACCCTACTTTAGAAGAAATTGCAGAAAAACTTGGAACAACTGTTGAAAAGGTTGTTGAAGTTCAAAGAATTAGTCAAGATCCAATTTCATTAGAAAGCAAAATGGGCCATGAGGAAGATAGCAAAATTGGCGATCTTATTCCAGATGACAATGCTCTTTCTCCACAAGATGTTGCAATGCAAAATATGCTTAAAGAACAACTTATGGCTGTGTTGGAAACACTCACTCCAAGAGAACAAAAAGTTATCCGTTTACGTTATGGCTTAGATGATGCTCATCCAAGAACACTTGAAGAAGTTGGTAGAGAGTTCTCAGTTACTCGTGAAAGAATTCGTCAAATTGAAGCTAAAGCATTAAGAAAATTGCGTCACCCTTCAAAATTAAAGCGTTTGCGTGATGATTTAATGGAAGATGACGACACAGAAAAAGGAAGAAAATAATGAAAACAATTTTAGAAATTCAAAAATTAGATAGACAAATTAAAGCACTAGAGCGTGAAGTTGATAAATGTCCTGCAAGTGTTAACTTTAAGAACTATAAAAAGGTTTTGCAAGAAGGAAAACTTAGATTTGAACAACTTGAAAATCAAGCAAATGAAATCATTAAAAATTATAATAGCGCAATTAACAAACTTTCAAAATATAAAGGCGAAAGCGAAATCATAAGAAAAAGAAATGTTCCAACAATTAACCTTGAAAACACATCTTCACTTATTGCTGATGCAAACAGTTTGGTTGGTGAACTTAGTGAAGAGAATAGAAGGGTTGAAGAACTTGTTAGAAAAGCTGAAGAAATTGTGAGAAAGAGTGCAGACCTTTCAAATAAACTCACTGAAGCAAAACTTCGTTCAAACACAATCAAAGCTCAAATAGAGCAAAAGAAACAAGAAGTTGCTCCAAAAATTGCAGAAATTGAAAAGAAAATTAAAGATTTAGTTCCAAGTGTTCAAGATCAAGAAAAATATAAAAAATATCTTGAAATGAAAGAAAAAGGTATTTTCCCTGTGTTTGTAAATTTGGAAGATGTGTTCTGTGGTGGTTGCAAAGTTGAATTATCACTTAATTTCATTGAAAAGTTAAAAACTCACAAGATGCTTGGTTGTGAACACTGCGGAAGAATAATCATGATGAAGTAATTTTAAATATCTTCCTTTCATATACTTAAATATGAAAGGTGGAAAAACATGGTCCACTGTTGTGGACTATTTTTTAATTTTAGGAGCAATTATAGGTGTTGGTTTTGCCTCGGGAAAAGAAATTTATGTTTTCTTTTTTGAGTTTCGTGGAGCGTCACTAATTGGCTTAATTGCTTTTGCGCTTTTATATGTATATTTATTTTTTGTTATTCAGCATATTTCTAATAAACTTAAAATCAATAGTTATGATAAATTTAACGAAGTACTATTTGGTAAACTTTGCAAACTAACAAATTTTGTAATGCTTATAAATTTTTTAATAACCTCAGCGGGAATGCTTGCAGGGGCAGATTATTTATTTGAAACTTTTTTTTCAGTCAAGTTTAGAATTCCAACAATAATATTAAGTGTTCTAACGTTTATTTTGCTTATTGGAGGAATAAACAAAATCAAAATTGTTGCCAACTTTATAATTCCACTAATGCTTGCAGTTATTGTTATCAATTCAATCAAAAACATCACACCACAAAATGTTAATATGGATATTACCACACAAAACGGAGTGATGGCAATCTATTATGGACTTCTTTTTGGTGTTAACAACTTTGTTGCAGCAATGCCAATGTTGTTTGAAACAAAATTAAAAAGCAAAGGGAAACTTGTTGTTATTTTAAGCATTTGTTTGGTTATTCTTTTGAACATATTAGTGTTTGCTAGTAATAACTTTTCAACAGGTATGCCAATGTTTGAACTTAGCAAAAACGTTAGTCCGCTGTTTTACTATATCTATTTTATCACACTTGTTATGGCACTTTTTTCAACTCTTATGATTTGTTCATATAACGCAAATAACATAATTTCAAAAGGTAAAAAATCAATTTTCACAATTGCTGTGGTGGTGATAACAAATATGATAATTTCAAATTTAGGATATGACATTATTGTTAAATATTTATATGTATTTTCTGGAATTGTGAGTGGAATTTATGTTTTTGCGCTTATAATTTTAATGTTAATTTTATTAATTAAATTTAAAATAAAAAATACGCATTAAAAAATAAAACAAAATACTATAAAATAGATTATTTTGGCATTTAACTAAA
>JAZONT010000007.1:0-9373 GCA_045654665.1 Candidatus Onthoplasma sp. | reverse complement strand
ACGAAGGCAACACCTTGAGTAAACCTTGCGGCATAAGGTTCGGTTGGATTTCCCAATTTTGCACTTTCCCGTTACCAGCAAAGCGGTTTCCCTTTACGCAAAACTTGCACCGAATCGCCACTGAGACCACACTATAATCCCCAAAATGTCTCACACGAACAGTCTAGAAGTTTTCCTTAACAACATCAACTAATTTTATCTTTATTTTGCGAACGCAATTTCAAAAGCAACTTATCGTTAAACTTGTACTTCGCTGTAACAACAAGTTCACGCTCTATCCCAAGCAATTCACTCAAAGCAGGCTACACTATACATAACTTTCGTCACATATAGGTTCCTCTCCCAAGCGATAAAAAGCGAACATGAAATTAACTCATATAGATCCGTTTTTACCCTCTTAGGTCTCCGCGATAATTGGGCTTGTGCTCGTATGCCATTACGAACGACCCAAAAATCTTAACTCCCAGCACCAGCCCCAGTTTGGGCAACCAAAGCCAGCACCACGAACTTCATAGTTATGCCAGCGATGCTTGTTTCAGCATCCTCAATTAGCATAGTTGACTAGAATACTGCGCCTTCGTGTAATATTATATTATCATAAAATCTTAAATTTGTCAATATTTTGTAAAATTTTATGAAATTCAAAAAGACATAAGAGAAAAGTGGTGTTTTTTAAATAAACAAAATAACCAAACTTAAAATAATTAAATAAATGCTAAAATAATATAATTTGTTTTTCTTTAAAGTTTTTAACATGATTTTAATTGATAAAATACCAAAGATAAATGAAGAAATCATAACTAAAAATATTCCAAGCCAATTTATCGTGATTTGTGAAGAAAAAAGTTTAAAAGTTTCATAAACAGCACTTGCTATAATAATAGGTATACTCATCAAAAACGAAAAGTCGCATGCTTGTTCTTTTTCAACTCCTGCAAGAAGTCCACAAACTAATGTTGATCCACTTCTTGAAATTCCGGGAAGAAGTGCCAAACCTTGAGATACACCCATATAAAGAGCAGAACGTTTAGTTATTGGTTTATATTTTTCCTTTTTCAAGTCGGCAACAATAAGCAAAATTGCTGAAATTAAAAATCCCCAAACCAAAGTTTTTGTTGAGAAATTATCTTCAATAAATTTGTTAAATAACAAAACTATTATAGCTGTTGGAATTGTTGCAATGATTAGGTTTGAATTAGTTTTATTTTTAGGGTGGCGCACAAGTTCAAAAATTTGTTTCCTATAGCAAAACAAAACAGCAAAAAGTGTTCCAATATGTGCCACAACACTTATTAAAAGAATGTTATCTAGTTCAAACAAACTTCCAAATAAAACAACATGGCCACTGCTAGACACCGGCAAAAACTCAGTTATACCTTGAATAAAACCTATGAAAATAAACTTAATTGCATTTTTCACTTGAAATTTTCCTTGTTTTAGTATATTATTATTGGCGTAAGGAAATTTATTTTTTACATGACGAATTTTGACGATTAAAAGGAAATTAAAATGAAATTAGGAGTTGTTGGTTTGCCAAACGTTGGCAAGAGCACATTATTTAATGCAATAACAAAGGCAGGGGCTGAGAGTGCAAACTATCCGTTCTGCACAATTGAACCAAATGTTGGCGTTGTTGACGTTGCGGATAATAGGCTTAATGAACTTGCCGAACTTTATCATACAAACAAAGTTATTCCGGCGCAAATTGAATTTGTTGATATTGCTGGTCTCGTTAAAGGTGCAAGCGAAGGTGCTGGGCTTGGAAATAAATTTTTAAGCCATATTAAAGAAGTTGATGCTATTGTTCATGTTGTTAGATGTTTTAAAAACGATAAAATTATTCATGTTGAAGGAAGTGTTGATGCAGTTCGTGACATTGAAACAATTAACCTTGAATTGATTTTGGCAGATATTGATAGCGTAACAAAACGAATTGAAAAGATAAGAAAACAAGTTCATGGTGGTGCAGCAGATATTCAAACTCAAAAAGAATATGAATTATTGAATAAAATTATGGATTTATTAAAAGAGCAAAAACCCGCAAGATTGCTCAAAGTTGATGCGGAAGAAAAAAAGATTGTTGATGGTTTTTTCCTTATAACAACAAAACCAATAATTTACGTTGCAAACACTGCTGATGAACTTGATGATTTCCAAAAAGATAACATTGAAAAAATTAAGGATATTGCAAAAGAAGAAAGTGCGGAAGTTATTTCTCTTTGCGCAAAAACTGAAGAAGAATTAGTCAACATGCCAGCGGAAGATAGAGAGATGTTTAAGGAAGAATTGGGCATAGATTTATCTGGTCTTGAAAAATTGGTTGTTGCAAGTTATCATTTGTTAGGATTAATTTCATATATTACAGCAGGTGAAAAAGAAGTTAGAGCATGGACAATTAAAAAAGGAACACTTGCTCCACAAGCGGCAGGTAAAATCCACACAGATTTTGAACGAGGATTCATTCGTGCAGATGTTGTTAAATACGACGATTTAATAACTCTTAGAGATTATAATCTTTGCAGAGAAAAAGGAAAAGTTGCAAGTGTTGGTAAAGACTATGTTGTTCAAGATGGCGATATTATTGTGTTTAAATTTAACGTTTAGGAGAAAGATTTGAAAAAGAAACAAAAAGAACAAGTTCCACAGTTTGTTTTAGGAAAAAAAATTAGAGATGTTAAAATAAATGAAAGGCAACACTTTATGTTGTTTGTTTCATTGTTAATATTTTTCAATGCTTTAATGATTGCTTCTGCTTGGTTTGTTCTTTTGTATTTAACTGAATGGTATTATTGGGTGGTTTGTGTAACACTTGTTGGTGTATGTTGTGGTTTAAGCTTTAAGTCTTATTTGCAAATTAAAACTTTTCATAGATGTTCATTGTTCGATAATGCGTTGGAAATTCATTCCATTTGGATAAACTTAAATATTGAATATAAACATATTTGTGAAATAATTGTTAAGGAATCTATATTAGATAAAATTTTTAAACTAAACACTAAAAGTTTAGAACTTCACATGATTGGAATAAAAAGAAAGAAATTCACCCTTCATTTTATTGAAGAAAATGCTGTTAAATTAAAACAAGAAATCACAATGTTAATAGATAAGGATAACACAAAAATAAGCAAAGCAACATACATTGAAGATTAAAAAAGAACACAAATTTAGTGTTCTTTTTTTAATTTTTAATTAGTAAATAATTCTTTTTGCCATTAACTGCCAATTTGAGAAATTGTCAGGAAAAGGCAACTTTTATTTTAATTTAATTAACAAATAATTTTTCTTGCCTTTTGCAAAAACTCCGTAATTGAAAAGTCAAAAATTCTTTATTTTAATTTTATTAATAAATAATTTTTTTTGCCTTTTTTGAACAATAAACCGTCAGTTAGTTGAGATTTGTTTATTTGCATTGTGGAGTCAAGAATTGTTTCACCATCAACAGACAAACCTTTTTGATCAATCAATCTTCTTGCTTCGCCTTTTGATAAAACAAATTTTGCATTAACTAGTAGGTCAAGCACACCAATTGTTTCGGCATCCATTTCAATTTCGCAAGTTGGAGCATTGTCTTTATTAATTTGGTTAGAGGCGAAAAGGTTATTGCTCATGTTTTCAGCTTCAATTGCATCTGCTTCATTTCGCACAAACTTTGTGATTTCGTAAGCCAAACGTTTTTTTGCTTTAACAATATCTTCTTTAATAATATTTCTAACTTCATCCATGGCAATATCTGTGAAAAGTGCATACATCATTTCAACGCAGGCATCAGGAGTTTGATAAATTCCTTGATAGAAATCATAAGCAGAAATTTTATCGTTATCAACCCAAATTGCACCTTTTTCAGTTTTGCCCATTTTCTTGCCTTCTGGGGTGAGTAGAAGTGGATTTGTAACGCCAACCATTGTTCTATTCTTACCATCTAAGAAATTCATTTTTCTGCCAAGTTCAGTTCCGGCAACAATGTTTCCCCATTGGTCAGCACCTCCCCATTGAAGAGTGCAGTTTAGTTCTTTATTTAAGTGTAAGAAATCATAAGCTTGCATTAGCATATATCCCATTTCAAAGAAAGTTAATCCGCCTTCTTCCATGCGCTTAGCATAGATTTCATTTGAAATCATCTTATTAACATTAAAGTGAACGCCAACATCACGCATAAAGTTAACATAGTCATAACCATTGAACCAATCCGCATTGTTAACAATAATTGCAGGATTTTCACCATCAAAATCTAGGAATTTTGAATATGCTCGTTTAATACCTTCAATGTTGTGAAGAAGTTGTTCATGGCTTAGCATTGGGCGCATATCAGTTTTTCCTGTTGGGTCACCAATTGCAGCGGTTGCCCCGCCAACAAGAATAACAACCTTGTGGCCAGCCTTTTGAAGTCGACGCATAATGCAAGCAGGAACACAATGACCTATGTGCAAACTGTCTGCCGTTGGATCTGTTCCAGTGTAAACTGTTATCGGTTTGCCATTAAGCATAGATTTTAGTTTTTCGTCATCTGTTGATTGATATATTAAATTTCTATCTTTTAAAGTGTCATATAATGTCATAAATTTTTTCTAACTTCCTTTTATTTTCTATTATCCCATAATTTTCCAACAAAGTTTTGAACAGTGTCGCCCTCAACAATGTATTTTCCAAACAATTTATCTGTTGTGTTGTAAACAACTTTTTCAACATAAGTGTTATCTTGAATTAGTGGTGTTATAACTTTATTAACGCCCGGTGCTAATGTTATAGCTACTAAAACAACATTAATAGCACCAACAATAAGTGTTGCTTTAAGAAGACCTAAAACAAGACCTAAAACTTTATTCAAACCACCTAAAACTTTGGTTTGTTCAATATTTTTAAACAGTTTTGATAAAAGTGCAACAGCAATTTTTAAAACAATGAACACCAAAATTCCTGTTATAACAACAAAGCAAATGTGACCTAAACTTGAGCCAACAACATTGCCAATGGTGTTTGTTGAAGTCATGTCAACCTTATTGCTAGAGAACACCGATTTAATTAGTTGGGTAAGAAGCTTATTGGTGTTACTTGGAATTGCTTCAATCAAGGCTTCTTTTCCGGCAAAAGTGTTAATTGGCAGAGCAAAATACGCATTCATGTTAACTAAACTTTTTGAAATTTTATTGCCTATCAAACCAGAAAAATTATAAAGACCATTAATCCAAGTTGCAACATATTTTGCTGTTAAAAATGCAATAAGAATGCACAAACCCCAGCTAAAAATTGAAAGCACTGATTTAAGTAGTCCTTTTTTTAAACCTATAATTCCAAAGATAACAAATATTGCAACAACAGCAATATCAAGAATTAATCCAATTGTGGAAACCATATTTTCTCCTTATAAGATATTTTAACATAAAGGCAATATTTTGTAAACATTTTTGCGTCTAAAGATTGGTTAATATGTCAATAAATAAGTTAATTAACAAGTTTTTTATAAATTTTAAAACTATTGTAATAATTATAAATGTTTAACAATTTCTTATTTAATAAAACATTCGTAAACAAAGTTAAATTTATGATGAATAATTAATAAAATTTATTTGTTTATATTTTTAAGTTGTGATATAATGTTAACTACTGAGGTGAAAAATGGAAAAAAAGAAAAAGAATAATACTTGGAAAACCTTTTTAACATATGGCCTAATATTACTTTTGGCTGTTGTGTTAATTTATTGGTTTGTTTCAGGAAACGAAAAAGAAAAACAGATAAAATACACAGACTTTGTTCAAATGGTTGAAAGTGGTCAAGTTGCAGATATTGATGTTTATGGCTACACAGTTAAGATTAGAACAACTGATAGCAAAATTGAAGAAGAAAAATTCCCTAATAAGTTTGATTACTATTTAAATGTTATGAATTATAACAAAGTGTATGAACTTATTGATGAATATAACACCAAATATGCTTTAACAGAAAAAGTTGGAGATAAAGATGTTATTAAATATGATGAAAACGGTAATCAACTTATGCAAGAAGGCAGAGTTTTCATTGAGTATAACGAAGAATGGGAAAGTGAGTCTTTTATTAGCACTATCATGCCATATCTTAGCATAATTTTAGTTGTTGTTCTTGGAATTTTCTTGTTTAGATCGATGTCTGGAAACAGCAAAGGTTTTGGTTTTGGAAAATCAAAAGCAAGATTGGTGGTTTCAAGCAATGTTAGATTTAAAGATGTGGCAGGTGCAGATGAAGAAAAACAAGAACTTCAAGAAGTTGTTGAATTTTTAAAAAATCCAGCAAGATTCACTGAAATTGGTGCAAGAATTCCAAAAGGTGTGTTATTGGTTGGTCCTCCAGGAACAGGTAAAACATTGCTTGCAAAAGCAGTTGCTGGGGAAAGTAAAGTTCCTTTCTTTAGCATATCTGGTTCAGATTTCGTTGAACTTTATGTTGGTGTTGGTGCAAGCCGTGTGAGAGACTTATTTGATAACGCAAAAGCAAATGCCCCATGTATTGTTTTTATTGATGAAATTGATGCAGTTGGTCGTCAACGTGGCGCAGGTATGGGTGGCGGAAACGATGAAAGAGAACAAACTTTAAACCAATTATTAGTTGAAATGGATGGTTTTGAATCAAATAGTGGCATTATCGTGCTTGCTGCAACAAACAGGGCAGATGTTCTTGATCCGGCATTGACCAGACCAGGAAGATTTGACCGCCAAATTTATGTTCATCTTCCAGATGTTAAAGGAAGAGAAGAAATCATTAAAGTTCATGCTAGAAACAAAAAGTTGGCTGACGATGTTGATTTCCAAAGAATTGCAAGACTCACAAGTGGACTCGCGGGTGCAGACATTGAAAACGTATTAAATGAGGCAGCATTGCTTTGCGCTAGAGACGGTAGATATAAAATTACAATGGTGGATGTTCAAGAAGGTTTAAATAAAGCGTTGATGGGCCCAAAGAAAAAATCTAGAGTTATTAAAGAAGAAGATAAAATTATCACAGCAATTCATGAAGCAGGACATGCAATTATTGCTCAAACACTTCCAAATTGCGATAACGTTCAAGAAATTTCAATTATTCCACGTGGACAAGCAGGTGGTTACACATTGACCTTTGATGATGAAGACCGCACACACATGACTAAGAAAAAACTTTTAGACACAATCACAATGATGCTTGGTGGAAGAAGTGCTGAACAAATTATGCTTGATGACATCACAACTGGTGCATCAAACGATATTGAACGCGCCACAAAAGTTGCAAGAAAGATGGTTGCAGAATGGGGCATGAGCGATAATATTGGTTTGATTAGTTTTGGTGATGGTGGTGAAGTGTTTATTGGTAGAGATTATCAAAAAACTGTTCCATATAGCGATGATTTAGCAAATAAAATTGACAAAGAAGTTAAATCAGTTGTTGATAATGCACATAAACAAGCACTTGAGATTTTAAAAGAAAAGCGTGATGTTATTGAAAAGGTTAGAGATATCTTGCTTGAAAAAGAAACAATTTATAAAGAAGAATTTGAAATGCTTTATAATGGTGCAAGCGTTGAAGATGTTAAACTGGCAATAGATAAAAAAGAAGAAGAAAAACGCGCAATTCAAGAAAAGGCAAAAAAAGAAGCAATTGAAGAACATAAAACAAGAGATATTAAACAAAGAGTTGAAACTGCTGAAGCACTTGCAAAAGCAGGTGTTATAACCAAAGAAGATTTGGCAAACATAAAACAAGAGGCAGAAAAAGAGCTAAATAAGTTAAACACAGTTGAAAATCAAACTGAAAATGCTGAAGCAAACAAAGTTGAAGATAAAAATGACCCTAAAAATACTGAAGATGAAGGCAAAAAGTAATTAAAATTAGTTGCATTAAATTCAAATTTAGTGTAATATAGGGTAGAATTAAGAAATGAAGAATTATATTTGAAACAAGTTCAATATAATTCGTTCATACGCAAACAAATCAATGGAGAGAATTATATATGGCAAAGAAAATTGGAGCAATCGTAAGTTTATCAATAATCGGCATTTTGATAATCACAACAATCATTTTAGCAAATGTGAAGGTTGATTATAGCATTAATTGTGCAAGACCAACATATATCTATGTTAGTTACAACACTAATGACCCTTCTAAAGAAAGAGATGCACAAGGTCATGCTGATAAAATCATTGATTACATCAATAATGCAAGTAATGATAAAGTTTTAACTGCAATGTTTAATGGAAATTTGAATAAAGAAGCCAAAGTTGTGGCTGAAACTAATGCTGGAAAAAATCTTCCAACAAATAGTGGTTACTATGTTAGATATCGTTATGAAAACAAACAAAAACTAATGGTTGACAACAAGGAATATAAAGATAGTAACGGTAATGTTGTTTACTACGAAGATTTAGTTTTCACTGTTTCAAATGTTGAAGGCGAAAGTTTAGTTAAAGTTTATGTTATTCCAGATGCAATGAATGCAAAAGTTTACACTCACTATTACGAACTTGATGCGGATTTCAGTGGGTTGTTTAATTACTTGGAAGAAAACTTTAAAGTTGCATAATAAAAAAAGACCGAGATCGGTCTTTTTTAATATATTTTATAACAAATAAAAAAAACTTGCGTTTGCAAGTTTTTTATGCTTTTAATTTAGATATATAAGTTACAATATCGCCAACAGTTTTCATTGATGCAATATCTTCATCTGGTAATGTTATGCCAAATTCATCTTCAAAGGCCATTATTAATTCAACAACATCAAGGCTATCTGCACCTAAATCTTCAACAAGGCGAGCAGTTAAAATAACTTCTTCTTTTTTCTTAGAAAGTTTATCTGCAATAAGTTCAATAATTTTTTCTTCCATGATTGCCTCCTATGACGTAATTTTATCATATTTACATAGAAAAGTAAAGTAAAATTTGTTCAATCTTTTTTCACTTGTTTGGTTGATTTCAACAAAAGTAGTGTTAATAAAACATTTTTTGTCTTTTATAAATTATAATATCTGTGTATTTTTTGCTAGACTTATTAAATGAAAGTTTATTTTGAAAGTTCAATTAAAGAATTAAAAAACATTGTTGAACAAAAAGCCAAGTTTCAAAAAGTAATGCTTTTGTTTGATGAAAATGTGAGCAATGGTGAAATTAATAATATCTATGAAGAGATTAGAGATATTTGTGTTTTTAATCAATGCGATATTGCTTTTTTAGATAAAGATGAAATATTTAATGGTTATAGATTAATCATTTATTGCTGTTCAGTGGATAGTTATTTAAAATATGAGTTTAATAAAGACGAATTTATTAATGTTTTTCTTTTGCAAGATAACAATGTTTTACCTTTTGTTTTAAATGATAAAAGCGTTTTTTCAGATTTAGATAATCACATTGTTTTAAAATCAAAACAAATTGATT
>JAZONT010000006.1:0-8264 GCA_045654665.1 Candidatus Onthoplasma sp. | reverse complement strand
GAACTTAGCAAACAAAACTCATGGCTTTGGGTTAATAATGTTTGGAAGAAAGATACTAACGAATCTCAATTTATTGAATTTGAAACATATTCAAAAACTGCAAAACTTGAAGGTGAAGCAAAAGATCTTGCTAAAGCAAGGTATGAATATATAACCAACACAATAGATGGTGAAAAATCACAAGCAAATGGTTATTATATTTTAATAATTCTAGCAGTTGCAATTTCTTTCTTAACTCAATGGTTAAGCCAAAAATTAACAATGCCAAAAGGTCAAAAACTTAACACAACAAACAAAGTTATGATGGCAATCATTCCAATAACAATGGTAATTTTAGCTTTCACATCAAATGTTGTGTTTACTCTATATATCATTATTAACTCAATAATGACTGCAATAATAACAACAATTTTAACTCTTTTTATGAACAAGAAAAACAACGGTAAAGATGAAGATATAATTTTGCCAAAGAAAAATGTTAATGTTGTTGAATATAGCAGAACAAACTTAAAAAAATAAAATTAATAGGAGATTTGTAACAATGCAAATTGAAGCAACAGGAAAAAGCGTTGAAATCGCAATTCAAAATGGTTTACTTGAATGTGGGATGAAACGAGAAGATGTTACTGTTAAAGTTCTAGAAGAAGGAGGACTTTTCAAGAAAGCAAAAGTGGTTTTAACTTGGGGTGAAGAAGAAAAAGTTGAAGAAATTGTTGAACCTAAAGTTGAAATAGAAGTTGTTGAAACTCAAGAAGATAAAGAAGAAAAAACAGAAGAAGTTGTTGAAGAACCAGTTAAACAAAAAAGAATTGTTGATTCAACAAGAATTCAAGAAAGAGGAAAAGAATTTTTATTAGGTCTTGCTAAAATATTAGATGAAAATGCAACTTGTGAAGTAAGCGTTAATGAAAATGAAGTTTCATTTTCTCTTCATGGAGAAAAACTTGGAAAACTTATTGGTTTCCATGGTGATAATCTTCAATCTCTTCAAATATTGCTCAGTGGACTTAAAACTCGTGGTGAAGGTGCTTTAAGATTATTCCTTGATATTGATGGTTATAAAGCAAATAGAAATCAAGCAATTATTGATTTGGCAAACAAAACAGCAGAACAAGCCATCAAAATTGAAAGAAACATTCACTTAGATCCAATGAATGCTTACGAAAGAAGAATTGTTCACACAACACTTCAAGATAGAGAAGATGTAACAACAGAATCAACTGGTGAAGGTGAAAAACGTCACGTTGTTGTTAAACCAATTTTTAAAAGATAAATAAAGCAAAAAAGAGCACTATGCTCTTTTTTGTTATTAAATCAAATCATATTTTGTTAGAAAATTGTTTTATTTTCCAATATAGTTATTTATCCATATAGCCTATCAATTTTGCAACAGCAATGTCATCCAAATCATATGCAACTTTATTAATTATATACTCCCTGTTTTCATCTAATGCCGTTAAATCTAAAATTTTAGAGTTGTGTCCAACCAAAGAGTCAACACTAACATGAAAAATATCAGCTAGTTTTATTAAATTTTTAATGCTAGGATCACAAACTCCCCGTTCATATTTTGAAATAACAGTTCCAGCCACACCTATCAGCTTTCCAAGTTCTCTTTGTGAAATACCTTTTAAATTTCTTATTTCTCTTAGTCTCATAATGTTATTATGTCGAATTTAGTAAAAAATTTTCAAATAAGTTAACAAAAATGTTTGATATTTTCAATATGTATTGCTATTATAATAACAATGAGATACTATTTATCTCAAAAATAATTAAATTTAAAAAAATGGTTAATAGGGTAATATTTGTGGTATTATTATCATAATAATACTTTACTTAACAAAATAAAAAAGGAGAGGTAGAATGAAAAAAGTTTTTAATTTTATGTTAGCATTTTGTATGATTATTCCATGTATATTAATGCTTTCAGCGTGTGGACATGAACACACTTTTGCTGAAGAATGGTCAACAAACAACACTCATCACTGGCACGCGTCAACATGTGAACACAGCGAAGAAAAGGCTGATTATGCTGAACATGTTGGCACAGAAGATGGTATTTGTGATGTTTGCAAATATGGCCAAGTTGCAACAATCGGTGAAGTGGGTTACACAAGCCTTCAATCTGCAGTAAGTGCTGCTGAAGCCGAGGATACTATTGTTCTTTTCGATGATGTTGTTATAAATGAGGAAATTTCAATCACAAAAACTATAACATTAGATCTTAACGGAAAAACAATTTCAAATGCTGAAGAAATTTGGAACGATGTTTCAGATCCAACTTTAGATAGAGCAGGTTTGATATGTGTTCGTGCAGGTGGAGATTTAACAATAACTGGTGAAGGAACAATTGACGCATTAGAAAATGATTGCTATGCAGTTTGGTTAGACGCTGAGGATGCAAAACTTACAATTGAGAACGGAACTTTTATTGGAAATATTACAGCAATTTATGTAAGACAAGGTCAACTTCAAATCAATGGTGGAAATTATAACATTAAACAATTATCAACCTATAATGATTATAGATATTTGTTGAATTGCTTAGATGCAAACTTCTCAAATGAAACTGCTCAAATTTCAGTTTCAGGCGGAGTTTTCAACAGCTTCAACCCTAAAAATAACGCATCTGAAGGTGTTGGTACTAACTTCCTTGCTACAGGTTACGATGTTGAAGAAAACAATGGTGTTTACACAGTTGTTGCTGAATAATTAAACAAAGAAAAAGTTTAGCTAATTGCTAAACTTTTTTTGTGTCTAAAACAAAACATTTTTGTGATATAAAATTGTTTTCTTTTAAATATTTATATTTAAGATTGACATTTTGATGATATACTGCTATACTAAAAGTTAATATGAGTTATTCTGCTTTTGCGGTTTAATTAAAGGAGAAAAAAATGGAACAACAAAATTTAAGTGAATTTGATATCAAGGTTGAAAAAATTAAAAAACTTGAAGAGATGGGTGAAAAGGCTTACAAAGCGAAATTTAACAAAACTCATGAAATTCACGACCTTGAAAAATATGAATTAGGAACAAAGGTTAGTGTTGCAGGTCGTATGATTTTTAAGCGTACTTTTGGTAAGCTTATTTTTGCTCGTCTTTATGCAATTGGTGATAATTTTGATTGCGATTTAGCAAAAGATATTAGAACAAGTGTTCAAATTAGTTTGTCTCTTAATATTGTTGGAGATGATGCTCTTCAAAAATTTAAAGACTTCTGTGATATTGGTGACTTTGTTGGTGTTAACGGTGAACTTGTTAGAACTCAAACAGGAGAACTCACTGTTCAAGTTGAAACTTTCGAACTTCTTTCTAAAGCCCTTCGTGGTCTTCCTGAAAAATTCCATGGTCTTGTTGATATTGATGCAAGATATCGTCAAAGATATTTAGATATAATCTCAAATGAAAGCAGCAGAAAAGTGTTTATTGCAAGAAGCAGAGCGGTTTCATTTGTTAGAAGGTTTTTAGAAGATAATGGATTTATTGAAGTTGAAACACCTGTTCTTCAAACAGCAGTTAGTGGTGCTAGCGCAAAACCTTTCTTCACTCATCACAATGCGTTAGATCTTGATTGTAATTTACGTATTGCGTTTGAAACATGGCTTAAAATGGTTGTTGCTGGTGGTTTTGATAAAGTTTTTGAATTAGGCAAGGACTTTAGAAATGAAGGTATGGATCCAACTCACTTGCAAGAATTCACTCAAGTTGAATGGTATGCTAGTTATTGGGATTTTGAAGATAATGTTAAATTCTTCAAAAGGTTTATTAAGGATTTAATGCTTTACACAATTGGAACAACAAAAATCACAGTTGCAGGAAATGAGATTGACTTTGGCAACGAAAATTGGGAAAGAATTAATTACATTGAAAGAATGACTGAACTTCTTGGTTTTGATTTCTTGGAAATCGAAGATTATAACGTTTTAGCTGATAAAATTGCTGAAAGTGGCAAACTTACTCGTGATGAACTTGAAGGTTATAATTCTTGCAGGGCAATTATTGACTATGCATATAAGAAACTTATTAGAAAAAATATTGTTGGTCCAACAATTTTATATAACTACCCAGCATTTTTGAAAACTTTGGCAAGAAGAAACGATAACGATAATCGTGTTACAGATGTTTTCCAAGTTGTTGTTAATGGTGCTGAAATTTTAAATGCCTATAGTGAATTGGTTGACCCAATTGAACAAAGAAAAGCTCTTGTTGCTCAACTTAAAGATAAAGAAATGGGCGATGATGAAACAATGGATGTTGATGAAGATTTCTTGCTTGCTATGGAACATGGAATGCCACCAATGTCTGGACTTGGATTTGGAATTGATAGATTTATCATGATGATTTTTGATTTACCAAATATTCGTGATGCAATCTTATTCCCAATCACAAAACCGTTAGATAACGAAAAGGATAAAAATGAAGATTAGTGTGTTAGGAACAGGTCGTTGGGCATCAACAAACATTTGGATTGCAGTCCGTGGTGGACATACTGTTAAATGTTGGGATAAATTCGAAACAGATTTTATGAAACACAAGAAAAACAGATATGTTGACCTTAGCGATTGTGAAGATGTTGTTTGTTGCTCGGATCTTAAAGAAACTTTAGATTATGGCGAAATTGTTATCATTTCAATTCTCAGTCAAGAGCTAGATAACTTAATGCAAGAAGTTGAAAAAATTGATGGATATAAAAACAAAAAATACTGCTTAGCAATGAAAGGCGTTGAGGCAAAAACAGGCCGTTTACTTAGTGAAATTATGATGGACCATGGTGTTAATAAAAACAATATTGCTATTTTGGCAGGTCCTGGTCAACCTGAATCAATTGTTGAAAACAAAAAGATTAATAAAATGGTTGTTTCAGCGTATGATTTTAATCTTGCAAAAAAAATAAGAGATATAATCAAAACAGAAAATTTCACACTTTACCCTTGGCCGGATGTTAAAGGTTGTGAATTGTGTGGGGCTTCAAAAAACCCTTATAGTATTATTGGTGGAATGTGTGAAGGTTCAGATCAAAAAACTCTCAAAGGTCAAATCATGAGTGTTAGCATGTATGAAATGAGAAATTACTTAAAAGCAATGCAATGCAATCCAGAAACTGTTATGCATTTATCACTTTTGGCTGACTATAATGCGACGCTTTATGATCCGGTTAGTCATAATCTTAACTACGGAATTGAAGTTGTTAAACAACACACAACAAATCCTCACTTAGATTTTAATTCGGTTGAAGGAAAGCAAGCAGTTGAAGGTTTAATTAAGCGCATGACTATTAGAAACGAACAGCTTAGTGATTATATGCAAATTAAAATTCCGCTTCTTGAACTTCTTAAAAATATTTTTGATGGAAAAATTCAAATTGATGATATTGTTCCAGAAATGAACAAAGCAATAGATTCATCTTTAAATGAATGGACAGATAAAAGTTTTGATTTATAAAAAAAAGAGCTTAGGCTCTTTTTTTGTGGGAAATATTAGACATCCTGACAGTCTAGAATATAATTAGGTTGTAGATAATTCTATGTTATCTTTTGATAACAATTCTTTCGCCACCTTGCAAGATTGGTGGCAAATTTTTATTATATTTGTGAATTTCATTTGGTGCAATTTTAATTCTTTTGCATAGTTGCCATAAAGTTTCATCAGCTTTTGCTATAAAGATTTGATAATCATATTTTGAAAAGTCTAGTTGTTTGCCAATATTATATGTGTTAAGCATTTCACAGTTTTCTTGTTCATAAACACACAGATTTATAAAAAGCGAATATTCAACATCTATAATAGTTCCGCGTTTAATTTTAACGCGAGTGTCAACAACAGATATTTGATTATGCAAAGAAATAGTGTTTGAAGATTGAATTTTTGTGTTAATTATAAATGGGATTTCAATTTCTTTATGTTTTAATTCTTTATTTTCATCAATGTAAGTTAAGTTTGAACTAACAACACCCTCAACATAGATATTATTATCTTTAACATAGGTGTTTGTGATTTCCGGATTTATGTTTAAATTAGCAATCACTTCATCAATAGCAGGTTCGTCATTGTTTAAGCTTATTTCATTTGAAATTGTTTCACAAACAGAATAACGTTCAACACGTTTTGTTAAAGCTCTTGAAATGCGGGATGTTTCAATTTCATTTTCCAAACTAAATAAATCGTCAACAATTTCAGTTTCGACTTTTCGTAAAATAAGACCACAAACTTTAATTGTATCCTTGACAATTATAACGTTCTGACCGTCTTCAAGTTCAGTAGAAATTTCTCTTAAAGAATTGTCAACAATATAAGACAAATCTAACTTGTCTTCATTTAATAGATTATTTAATTCAACATCATATTTAATATTTTGAGTTTCTCTTAATTCTTTAATCACTAAATTATCATCAATATTGGTTTCATAAAGAACTGAGCTTGTTAATTTCCCTTCAACAATAACATATCCATTTTCAACCACATATTTTTCATTAGAGAAGTAACTATTCGAACATAAAATTTTGTTAATGTTATCTCTTGTTTCAAAATTTGTTGTGTGTTCAAATTTTGTGTTAACAAATTCTTTTATGCAACTAGAAGTTAAACTTGTTTTTTTTGTTACCAAACTATCACTTGTTTTAAAATCGTTAGTTAGAGGCAAGTTTAAGTAAGCAACAGGGGATAAACTCACTTCACAATTGATTTTCAAATTTCCATCACTTAATGAAACAGTGTTTAAAATAGATGAGTTGTTAAGATTTAAATAAGTGTCTGTTGTTATTGAGTCTTCCAAATATGTTTCACTGAAACTTTGTTGGTCCGAAATGATATTAGTAATATTGTCTGTGTCTATATATAAAACTTTAACACAAATTTTTCCGCCAATGATTGCTTTGCCGTTTCCACACTCGCATTTTTGGTCGTAGATATAAGAGTTTACATTTAACACAGTTTTAACATTTGCATTGACATCAATTGAAAGATTAAAACCAACACTAAAATCAATTTTATTTAAATTTTTGATGTGAACAATTTTTAAATTTTCTTCCATTTGTTCCTCCTTGTCTTAAATAATGTATTTTCAACTGAATAAATTTATGCTCAAAAGTTAAGTTTGTCTTTAAAAAACTTAAAAATTTTGGTGGTTATTGCAGGGTTTTTTCTAATCATGTCAGCATTAAAATTCGTTAAATTTAATAAGGAAAAATGATAATAATTGAAAATAATTTTGTTTTCCCCTTTTGTTGCAAACTGTTTCGACAAAAATGTTTAAACATTTCAAAAATTCTCTATATTTAAGCATTTTCTTTAGGTTTTCTTTTTTGTGATTTTGCGATTATTTGTTATTATAGATTTGTTTTCGAAAATACAAAAATTTAAAAATTTAAAGGGGATTTAATATGGAAAAAACAAAACTAATACTTGCAGATGAAGATAAAGATTTATTAGAAGAATTGAAAAGTTATTTAAGTGAAAAATATAATATTATTGCAACAACAAACAGTGGTGAAGAATTAATTTCTTTAATTAACGCCACCAATCCAGATATGGTTGTTATGGACATCGTTTTGAAAGACTGCGATGGATTTAAAGTGTTAGAAAACATTAATAACAAAAGCTCAAAAATTATTATTCAATCTGCGCTTTCTATGGATGGATTTATAAATAAAGCAATTGGACTTGGAGCTTCATATTATTGCATTAAACCATTTAATATTGAAACATTAATGGAAAGAGTGGAAGATTTGTTAAACCCAAACAAAACACAATCAGGAGTTTATTTTAACGCAAAAACAAACAATCAAATTGAAGAAAAGATAACGAATATCTTTATAACCGTTGGAATTCCTGCACACATCAAAGGTTATCAATTTTTGCGTGAAGCAATTAAACTTGCAATAGCCAATCCTGAAATTATCAATTCAATAACAAAGAAACTTTATCCAACAATCGCTGAGAAATATGACACGAGTGCATCAAAAGTTGAGCGCGCAATACGTCATGCCATTGAAGTTGCATGGAATAGAGGTAAAATTGAGAATATTAACAACTTGTTTGGAATTAAAGTTTATTCTTCAAATGAAAAGCCAACAAATGGTGAATTTATTGCGTTGGTTGCAGATAAAATGTTAATTGAGGGTGCGTAATATTAATTTTTAGTATGTAAATAAAATCAACTCTTAGTTCTAGTGATTAATAAAAATATTAAATCTATAATTTTTTAAAAAATTTTAAAAATTAGTAGACAAAATATTTTATACTCATTATCTGCTTCGCAG
>JAZONT010000005.1:0-5234 GCA_045654665.1 Candidatus Onthoplasma sp. | reverse complement strand
TGTGAATTCTTTAATATCAACACTGCCATTTTTGAAACCAGCAACATAACCTGCCATTTCATCATCACTAGCGTTAGATAAATAGTTTTTAACTTTTTGAACATCACCCTTTAAAACTGCACCGGCTTTACGGAAATCAAGATTTAAGAATTCAATGTTGAATTTTGAGTTATCTTTTTCCATAACAACCTGCTTTATGTTAAGTTCACTTTCAATAATGTCGCGATAAAGTTCAACAGCACGAGCCACTTCATCATTACCATTGATAAACATTGTTTTTAGTGGTTGTTTAACTTTAATTTGATTTTCGTTTCTTAATCTTTGAGCAGAAGAAATAATATTTCTTGTGTGGTCAGTTAAAGTAATGATGTTTTCAAAGTCGGCGTCATAAATCTTGGTTGGGAAACCACTCATCATAACGCAAAGTTTTTCTTCTTTTTCAATTTCTCTAACAAGATTTTGCCAAATATGTTCACTCAAGAAAGGAGTGATTGGGCTCATAATTCTAATCGTTGTTTTAATTGCGTGATATAAGCACCAATAAGCAGTTAATTGGTCATCTTTATCTTCAGATTTCCAGAAACGCTTTCTATTTGAACGAATATAGAAATTAGAAATATCGTCAACCAACTTTTCAAAGTTTTTAACAACAAGATATTGCTTATCATTAGCATAGTTAATATCACTTCCTTCAATGAAATTGTTGATAGATTGAATTAACCACTTGTCGCCACTTGATAAACTTTCTTTGCTTGGAGTGAATCCAGCAATTTCAGGGTTGTCAATGCATGCATAAGTGTTGAAGAATGTGTATATATTCCAGAAAGCAATCAATTTTCTTCTTGCTTCATCTGTTAGAGAATAACCAAATCTCATATCGAGAGTAGGGCTAGAAGATGAGAACAAGTAACGAATAACATCCGCACCAACTTTGTCTGCAACATGGTCGGCCTCAAGAGAGTTTCCACCGCTTTTGTGGAATTCGCCACCGTGTTCATCACGAACATATTGGTAGGTTACAAGTTTTTTATAAGGAGCTTTGCCTGTTAAAACAACACTCATAATTAGAAGAGAATAGAACCAGAGTTTGATTTGTTCAATCATTTCACAAACATAATCACTTGGGAAGTTCTTTTCAAAATATTCTCTGTCTGTAAAGTATTTTTTAGTGCTAAATGGAGTGATGCCGGCATCTAACCAAACATCGCCAACATCTGAAACTCTTTCAATAATTTCACCACAACCGCATTTAATTTTAATATCATCAATCCAAGGGCGGTGAATGTTTGGAAGATTATCAACAAGTTCTGGGTTTACTGCCAATTCTTTAAGTTCGGCAATTGAGCCAATAACGTGAACTTTTCCACATTTTTCACAAACATAGAAAGGAAGAGGAAGGCCATAAAAACGTTTTCTTGAAATGTTCCAATCACCCATGTTATTTAACCAGTCAATCATACGTTTTTTAGCATATTCTGGTTTGAATTCAACATCTTCAATTGCTTTCAATGCAAGTGGACGAATTTCATCCATTTTAATAAACCAAGCTGAAATTAATCTGTAAACAAGGTCAGTTTTACATCTCCAACAATAAGGATAACTATGTTTATATTTGTGAGAATAAAGAAGTTTATTATCCTGTTTCAATCTGTTAACAACAAGATCAACAACATCATTTGTTTTCTTTCCAGCAAGGAAACCAGTGTTATCTAACATAACACCTTGTTCATTAATTGGACAATATTCAGGAAGTCCTAAACTAACACCTAATTCGAAGTCTTCAGCACCACAACCAGGAGCAATATGAACAACACAAGTTCCTTCGTTGCTATCAACTAAATCCCAAGCAACAACTTTGTGAGCAAATTGTTGTTCACTAAGTTCTGGGAAACAAGTTTCGTAAGTTAAGCCAACAAGTTCACTTCCTTTAAATGTTTCAAGGATTTCAACTTCTTGTTTTAAGATAGACATTCTATCTTTACCTAAGCAAAGTTTTTCACCATTAAAATTAACAATAACATAATCAAAATCAGGATTAACAGCAAGGGCGGTGTTTGCGCTTAAAGTCCAAGGAGTGGTTGTCCAAGCAACGATTTTGAAATCTTTTCCAACAACCGGGAATTTTGCAAAAATTGCAGTATGTTCAACTTCATGATAAGAAGAACTCATTTCGTGTTCACTTAAACTTGTTCCACATCTTGGGCACCATGCCATTGGGCGATTTTTTCTTGTTATCCAACCTTTTTCGTCGCACTTTTTCAAGAAATGCCAGATTGAAGTTATGTTTTCGTCTGTGTTAGTGTAGTAAGAATTGTCCCAATCCATCCATTGACCCATACGGATGCTTTGATTTGTCATTTCATTGCCAAAATATGCAACTCTTTCCATGCATTTGTTTGTGAAATTGTCAATGCCGTAGTTCATGATTTCAGGTTTGCCATTTAAACCCAATTCTTTTTCAACGTTAACTTCAACCCAAAGACCTTGAGCATCAAACCCATTTTGGTATTGGCAATCTTTACCCTTTAATGCGTTATAACGAATAACAGAATCTTTAATGGTTCTTCCCCAGAAGTGGTGGATTCCAAGGCGGTTGTTTGCGGTTGCGGGACCGTCTAAGAATTTAAAGCGAAGATTGTTTTCGTTTTGTTTTCTTAACTTTTCAAAACAATCATTTTCTTTCCAAAAGTTTAACACAGAATGTTCTAGTTCTGGAAAATTTGGATTTCCTTGTTCTTTTTTCACGATTAATTCTCCTTATTATTTTCTAACAAAAACAAATTTTCGTTAAAAAATTGTTTTTTTTAAAAAATGTCAGCGTTTGTGCTGACACCGAATTAGTTTTTTCCAGCAAAACGCAATTCTACAATTTTATTGGTAGAATAATGTGAGCAATAATTACGATTGCAAGGATAAAACCTAATATTGACATATCTATATGTTATCAAACACAAAACGATTTGTCAATAAATTTAAATAAGGTTTTAGAAAACGCATGAAAACTATTAGATAAAAACTTTAATACCAATTAAAAAATGGTTAAGGCTCCCAAAGAAGCAAACGAAGTGCTTCGTTGCGTTGAAGGAAGAAACAAACATTAGGCTTAAGTTTGCAATTTTTTTGCAAACTAGCAATAGTGCAGTTTCTGACGTTATATTTTCCAATCTATTGGTTTAAGACCGCGTTCCGTAAGGAAATTGTTGCATTTACTAAAGTGTTTGCAACCGAAGAAACCGCTATGAGCCGAAAATGGGCTTGGGTGAGCAGATTGCAAAATTAAATGGTTAGGGTTATTTAAAATTGGCAAGAAAGATTTTGCATGATTTCCCCAAAGCATAAACACAATTGGTTGATTGAGCTCATTTAAAATTTTAACAATTTCTGTTGTGAAAGTGTGCCAAAGTTTATTTGAGTGACTTGCAGGCAGGTGTTCCACAACTGTTAAACTTGTGTTAAGAAGCATAACACCTTGATTTGCCCAAGGGGTAAGGTCTGTTGAAGAACTCATTGAATAACCTAAATCGTCAGTTATCTCTTTGTAAATATTTCTTAAACTTGGTTGAGGTGTTCCGTTATGGCATGAAAAAGCTAGTCCGTCCGCTTGACCAAACGTGTGGTAAGGGTCTTGACCAATAATAACAACCTTAACATTGTTAACAGGAACAAGATTAAGTGCGTTGAAAACTTTTTCTTTTGGTGGAAAAACAGTTTTGGTTGCATATTCATTTTCTAACCAAGAAAATAGTTCTTTTTTGTATTCTTGAGAAAATCTAGAAGATAATTTCTCACTCCAATTTTTTTCTAGTGTGTAATTCATAATTTTATTATATCATTTTAAGTTGATTTTGGCAAATAATTTTAAAATTTAACACAAACTAATAAAAACACTTGCTAAGTATTTAAATTTTTTATATAATAAAAACAACAAAAGGGGAGAAATGGCATTTTTTAAGAGAAAAAGTGTGATAATAACAATTTGCGTTCTTGTTGCAACGTTTGTTTTTTCAACCATATCTTTAATGTTGGTAAATAATATTCAAAACAAAAAAGAAAATTCAAATTTAAAAGTTGATGCTGCTTACACTTATAATGATTCAAGCAAAGTCTTCGAAAGCAATACTGATTCAAATTACACGAGTAACTCTAGTTTTTATATCACAACTCCACAAGGCTTAATCAACTTTTCAATTTCTGTTGCATATGGCTGTACTTTTGAAAGTAAAAACGTGTATTTATCAAAAGATATCAACATGAGCGGACACAACTTCCCACCAATCGGAGCTTCTATGAATGGAGAAACGTTGGACTATACTAGAATTATGTTCAGAGGAAACTTCAATGGACAAGGTTTTACCATTTCTAATTTAACGACAACAATAACAGATTCCCCAAGGGGAGATGAATTTTATATAGGCTTTTTTTCAAGACTAAATGGTACTATAACGATCCAAAATTTAAGAATTAAAAACTATACAATAAATTTAACCGAAAATCATGGATATGCATATGTTGGCGCAATAGTTGGTGATCTGAATTCCGCAGATGTGACAATCAAAAATTGCTTAATTGAAAACTTCACAGTTAATAATGTAATAACCGGTTCTTATTTTGGTGGTGTTATTGGAAATATTTATAGATCTGAAACACTAATTGATAATTGTGCTGTCAAGTATGTTACTATAGATGCTGCTGAATCTTCATATGTTGGAGGTTTTGTTGGTAGAATAGAAATGTTTGATGAATACGCAACACTAGAAGCTGTTGTTGGAAAGTTCAAAATGAATAATTGCTATATTTCTAATCTATCTGTTAGTGATGTGACCCCTGTTGTACTGTCACCATCGGCCAGCATATTGGTGGATGAAGGACTTATGGCAAATTATACATATAACAATAAGTATTACAATTATGAGATAACAAATTGTGTTGCAAAGGGTTGTGGAACATACTCATTATATAAAACAAATGATGGAACTTGGGGTGGATGTAATAATACTATCACAAATATTTATTCATCTGCAAATAAAACAGAAGGATTGAATTGTTCATCAGTTGGTGGAGAAGACGAATCAACACCTTGGTATTATGCTTCGGATTATAATGGTGGATATCCTTATTTAAGAACATTCATAACTTTCAAAAAACTTGAATTTGATGTGTCTCCAGTTGGACATGGTTCAGTTAGCAAATCAGCAATTCAAATTCCAAGTGATGAATTTAGTACCTATAACCCT
>JAZONT010000004.1:0-11692 GCA_045654665.1 Candidatus Onthoplasma sp. | reverse complement strand
AAAATTGTTCCATACACTCCAACGCCAACATATAGTGCAACAGCATACTCAGGTTCATCATTTGATTTATTAGGTGGAATTTATAACGTTCAAAATCTTATTTCTAACGACAATGTGCAAAAATTGTGGATAACTGGCGTTAGAGAACAAGCAAATTCTAGTTCACAAAATATAACCAATGAAATTATTGGCAATTGGGCAGGCGCAGGTGGTTATGTTAGTGGAAATGCAAGCCCTCAATTTAACGTGGTGTTTAATGAAATTTCTGGTGCAAACAAAACAGTTTACGTGGAATTTGAAATTACTTATGCAAATGCAAATGGACAATCTTATGTTTATTATGTTGAATTAACACTAACAAACAGACAAACAATTATAGCAAACTATCCAGAAAACGATAGAGTTTTAACCAATGGTGAATTTGTTTTAATAGATGCAAAATATGCTAGTGACGGTCTTAAATTAAGTGGACTTCAAGAAGTTCCAGATATGGGAATTTACGAAATAACAACAGCATATGAACCTGTTATGATTTACACAAACGTTGAAACAACATTTAATTTTAAGAAGGACCATAAAAATTCAGATAGAATTGTTGTGGAAAACAAAACACGATCAACAGAATTTAGCACAAGTGAAAACCTCACAGTTGAATTGGTTGCTTACCAAAACAATGGTAAAATTGGAAACTATGTTAAGGGCGTTAATTGTTCAGCAAACTCAGTTGTTTTCCCAGAAGGTCAAATTGGAATGTTTAGTGTGTTAATATTTAAACTTTCAACAGCATCTGGAAACTATGTTTATTATGGTGTTTATATCTGTTGTGTTGGTGATAACACTGCAATTAAACATGATAATAATTTGCAGATTGTGGCTTACGATGATCCTGACAACACAATGTTTGAAGATGTTGCAGATGCGGGATATGTTTCTTATTTAATTGATAGCAACACAACTTATAAAGGCTTAATTGGAAAAGAAACAACCATATTTGCTAACACATTTGGAATAGATCCAACAGCAGATGAGAATAAAATAAAAGTATATTTATATCACGGCGAAGCAACTGGTGGTGAATTTGATTATAGTGGAAAAAGATATGCGGATATTTCAAATGAAACTATTATAATTAATGAATATTTCCAAACTTTCACTCTTGGGTTGGTTAAAGATGATGGAACAAAACAATATTGTTTTGGAACAATCACTCTTTATGTTCAACCAACAACAAGCGTTAATGCAACCAATGTTGATCAATTTAAAATTGACGGAACAAATTCAACATTTGATTTTGAATTGCCTAATGGTTATTTCACAGCAGATGTGAAAGCAAGTGCAACAAACATTAGTTGCCCATTTGGAACTGGTTGGACTGGGGAACTATTAAGAGAACAAGGATATAGAATTTGGGAAGAAAATGGAACAATTAAAGGAATTGTAAGTTCAAGCAAATTAGATGCTGATTTGCAAGAAGAAGATATTATTATTTCTTTAAATGAAGATAATAGCACTATTGATTTAAAGAAAAGAGTTCCAAACAATTTGATATTTAAGATTAAATATGCGTGTGGCGGAACAGTTGTTTATATGACTTACACTTATCTTGCAACAGAAATTCCTGTTCGAACTGTTGGAACAACTTCGGTTGGTGCTTTTGTTAATGAAAGTGCGGGATTTAACACAAAAATTAATTTGAGTGAAGGAAGTAATTTAAATAAATTCTTTGGAACTTATCTTCCAAGCAACGGTTATGCAGTTAAAATTGGTGAAACAAAATTAACTTCTGGAACTAAAGACGATGAGAGTGGTGTTACTTGGAATTTAGATGAAAATTCTTTAACATTTACTCAAACAAATGCTGAACAAAATATTGTTATAACAATTGAATACACAAATTTCGATTCAGACGACAAAACAAGAACATTCACATTTAAAGTTTTGCCTGGTATTAAATTTGAAACTGTTTCTGGTCAAACAAGCGGTTTAACAAGTGCAAGCAGATTTGAAACAACTTTAAATAATGGTGCGTATTCAAGTGATAAGGCTTCACGTATTGAATTTGAACAAACAACGGTTATTTCCGATAAGTTATATAAGTATGTAATTATAGGAAGTGGTTTAACAATCTACACAAACGCTCAAAGTAAGCTTAATTTAACGTTTGATGAAAATTCTTATGTATTTAATGGTGACAATATTTTATCAAGTGAAGATTATTTAGAAGTTTCTGCTGGCGGTGATATAAACTTCACTCATTCAGCAGTTGAAAAACCTATTAATATGACAATCAGTGTGAAAACGAGTGACGGCGTAAATGTTTATGGTGAAACAGATTTCTATTTAACAGTTAAACAAACTTATTCAACATTAATGTCAACATATTTAACAGTTGGTGCAACTCACGAAAACGTTAAGAGCAATGAAACTGTTGAAGATTTACATAGTAAGTTGTTTGATGGAACAAGAGTTGAATTATTGGTTGAACCAAGTTCGCCAACAGCAGATGGAACAACAATTTACTATAAGCAAAATCAATCGGGAAAATTTGAAGGTGTTCAACTTGAAAGTGGAACTTCAACAGTGGGTTATTTGGAAATTAAGGTTGTCACAATTGCAAATATGGGCTTTAATAAATTTGGAAACCCTAACTTTATTGAATTCTCAACTAATGCAAATGCAACAATCAAAACAAATGCATCTAACTCTAATCAAAAAGACATTCAATTTAACACCGTAACCAGAAACACAGATTGCGTGGTTTACTTAAACAACAATGCTGGATTAGTATCGAATTCTGTGGTTTATAACTACCAAATTATGGGTGGAGACTATTATGATGGCTTAGATTATTCATCAACCACAGGATATGATGGAACAAAAGAAGATTCAAAATATATTTCATTTGTTTTGGGAGATTTTGATTTAACAAAAGCATATAGCAAAAAATTTGTTATAGGAACAATGAAAGATTTGAAAAATGAATCAGTGTTCACTGTTAACAACCAATTCTCAAACAAGAGAATTATTGAAGAAGGTAAATATACCGATGGCACTAAAGAAAATGCGGTTGGTGGTTACTCAACTGGTATTCAATATTCAACTGATATTAAGGTTAGCAATAATAGTTACGATGTTTACATTACTCTTAATTTAGAAAATAAAAATGTTGAATTGTTCCTAGTTAGAAAAACTGACATTTCTAATAATAGCAGCCTAGTTTTAACTTTAGGTGGTGTTAATGGTTCTGGAACAATCGTTTCTGGTTTGAATATCATTTTAAATAATGATAATGTTTATTCAAATTATGGAACAAATCCAGACACTTCTATTTATGCTGGTTACACGATTGATTTATTGGCTGATAATAAGTTTGTAAGTGATAATCCAAGTTTGACATATGAACTTGCTGACAGCACTTACACTTTAAATAGTAAGGAATATAAAATTTCTAAAGGCGATAACGATAATAAATTATTTACTTATGATCCGACAGAAAAAACAATAAGCACTCACGCTGTTGGAAGCAATGTTTCAGTTGTTGCAAACTTTGTGGTTAAATCAAGTGATTATGTTGTTAAAACAATAACTTATAGATTCTATATTTATTTAAATATGCAAATCGTTGTTAATGGTGAAGCTTTGTTAGATAACATTAATAATCCTTCTCCTGAAACTTACTTTGTTTTAACTAATCTTGATGAAAAAGTTGTTAATTTCCCACTAACAAAAGAATACATTGATAATTCAGCAGTAACAGAATCTAACAAAAAATCTTCTACTGAAATTGATTATTATAATGTTTTGGCATTTGATCTTTATGAGATTAAACAACAAAACAACAAAGATGCAACAGAAGCAGATTTATTGATGGGAAAAGACAATGTTAAAATTAGGTTAAATTCAAACACGGATGATAGATTTGAATTAACAAAAGGCACAAACAGAGGAATTAAATTTAAAAAGGACTTCACTGGTGAAATTGAATTAGAACTTTATGTTGACACTGACAATGGAACATATTCAGTGATTTGGACAATTTATGTAACAGGAATTCTTGGTTTAGATTACACAACAACTGAACATGATTTTGTTCGTCTTGCTGATGGATCAATTCCATATAATTCCGGCTCAACAGTGGAAATTATAAACAATGAAAGTGGCGAAGGTGTTGGTGTTGTTATGCCGGCTAGAGCAAAAATATTGTTTAGCTCACAAGTTGATTATTATAGCAATGAATCAACAACTCTTAATGAGGGTGATAATGTTTATGGTTATTATGTGGAAAGAACTGAGGGTTCACCTGAAAAAACATATTATGATTTGATAACTGGTAAAAATGAAACTGAGGAAAAGGGAAAGACATATCATTTAGGCAGAATGTTTAATTATGAATATGCCATCAACACCGCAAACGAACACACAAACACTTTAACAAATGAAGAATTGTTTACTAAGGGTTCAGGAACTGGTTATTATCAAGGTGGCGGAAAAGGGAATGGTGCAATAATCGGTGCTGACTTGCAAATTGAACTACCAAATGTTCCAGCAACAGCAAATTCACCACAAGTAACTTACTTGGTAACTTATAAGATTTATGTTGAATATCTTGGCTTAACTTATAATGATAAGCCAGCAGATAATAAAGTTCAAGTTTTCTATGTAACATATCATGTTATCAACAAGCAATATGTTGAAGCTTATAACTACACTGATAATTCAGTTCAACCGGCTGCAGTTATTTCAAGTATGAATGTTGATGTTAGTAAATCTGTTGAATCTATTGGATCTGATTACTATTTAGATTTCTTCCATTATTATGAGGAATTAACTGCTGGAGAAGTAACTTATAAATTGACATATTCTAATGGGAAATTAAATTTAACTGATGGAACAGGCACTTATGTTTCAACAAATTCATTAACTGATGATGTCACCAACTTTAAATTAAGTTCCGATGAAGAGGAAACACCAACAATTGTGTTCAAATATAACCACTCAGGGAAAACATTATCTAAACTTGATGGCTCTGATTATAAATTAGTTGGCACAATGAAAACAGGGGAAACAAAATATATCAGTGGCAATATCAGAAGCATATTTGATTCTAAATTCACAAAATTTAAAGAATATATATCATTTATCGACACTTATAAAGATAAACAAAGTGTTAAATTAACATCAACTGATAAAACAGCCACATTTACTCTTGTTGAAATTAAAGATGGTAGATATGGAATTAACTTAAACGAAACAGATGCTTATACAGGAACATTATTTAACAATGAAATGAGAGCAGAATTATCTCTTTGGGATATAAACAATAATGTTAAAACAATTTCAATTGCCGCATATTCAGATGCTAATAAATCAGGATTTAGGTTATATTCAGCTAGTGGAATTAAAGCAAACACAAACAATGGTGAAGGAATTAAACTTTCAACAATGTTCTTAACGGATTATATTGAAATCAATTCTCAAATTGAAAATAATCCTGTTAACAAAAACACTGCAATTATCGGTGTTGGTGATCCTAGCAATGGTTGGGTCACTGGAGCATCAGGAGAACTATCAAAACCTGATGAAAAATATGCAACAATCACAATTCCAGGGGATGCAACAAATGGTGTTTATGAAGTTAAAGCAGTTACATATTCAGGAACAACACCTGAAGGAGTTGATTACTACACAATTTCTCAAACTTACTATTATTTAGATAAAGTTGCTTATGTTCCAGATTATAAAGCGGTTGGAATTGAAACAAAACACTTTAGAATTTCGTATAATCCAAATGGCGAAAACATCGAAATGGATTTAACAAAAGCAGTTAAAGTTTGGTATATGAATGCAAACAATGAATTAGATTCTAAATCAGCAACCGAGTATTCAGCAGGAAACAATTTTGCATCATTTAAAGTTGAGAATGTTAATAAGACCTTGCCAACATTTAACACAAACAAAATCATGATCACTACTGAAGCATTGGATTCTTATAAAAAACAAAATCCAACTCAAACAAAATATCCAACAATTACTGCAACAATCAAGGTTGATAACACCACAACTCTTCAATTTGATATAGTGTTCTCACTTTACGATTATGTTAAAACAACAAATGTAATTTATAATGAAACATCAATGACTTCAAATTTGATTGATAACGAAGTGTTTATTCCAACAGATAGTGGTAATGTTGCTGTAAGTAATGATAACTTGAAGCTTATCACTTCAGTTGTTGAAAGCGATATGGCGGGTTTTGTTGATAATTATGCTGACGGCGTTATAACATTAAATGTTGATTATGTTAAAGCATATTTTGAAGATAATCCAAGCGAAACAAAACTTTCAATTGTTTGCGAAATCATAACAGAAAGTGATAGTTTTGAACTTGAAATTGTTGTTAACAATTCAAATACTTAATATTAAAAAGAAAAGCATGAAAATATGCTTTTCTTTTTTCATTTAAACACTAAACATTATAAAAGTTATAACAATAAAATGGTTAAAAATATTCATAACATATTCTTAAATTGTTTTTTCTAAGTTTACATATTTTGGTGACAAATTGTTTTTTTATGATTAATATATAATTATATTATGTTTTAATGGGAAAATTCTAGTGTACTCAACCATTTAATCAAATATAAGGAGATTTTAACAATGACAATTGAAGAATTTGAAGAAAAGTGTATGGATGTTATTGAGCAAATTGTTGCTATTGATATCAAGCAAAATCGTTTGGGAGCAATTAAAGTTTCTGAAAAAATGCTTGAAAAGGCAAAAGAAAAGGGAAACAAAAAAGTTGTTGAAATTTACGAACGAGTTTTGCAAGAATTTAAACTTGCTAGTGACGAGGAATATGAACTTTTAAGAAAACAAATCTTTTCTTAAAATATGTTTGCAATTTACTTGTAAACTGCTAGCATTAAGTTTTGTAAGTTCAAATCAAACTCACTTTATGAATTAATTGGTGGGTTTATGCGCTTATTTTTGATTTGTTAAAGGGCTTTTTAAAACTAAAATAAAAGGATAAAAGTATGGGGTTTTTTGATTGGGTTATGCACGGTCTTGGCTTTGAAGAAACTGAAAAGAAAGAAAAGAAAGCTAAAAAAGACAAGCATAACAAAAATACTGAAGAAGATAAATATTCAAATTTCAATCTTCATGAGAAAATTGAAGGAAAAACAACGCAGACTGTTTCATCTAATCCAACATCAAACTTTAATTTTGGAATTCAATCTAATTCAAATATTATAATGGTTGAGCCAAAGAGCATGAGTGAAATTCAACAGGTTGTTGATTACTTGAAAGAAGGACAAACAGTTGCTGTTAATCTTCAAGGTTTATCTAGTGCAGATATGGAAAGAATTTTAGACTTCTTATCTGGTGCAATTTATGGTCTTAATGGAAGCATTCATCGTTGGCATGAAGATTTATTTTTGCTTGCTCCAGAAGGACATAAAATTTTGAAAAAAAATTAGGGATGCTCGAAGATTTGCCGATTCGCTTAACGCGTTCGCTAAGTCGCTCAGGCAAAAGCTTCTCGCATTTCCGGGTTGTGCAAATATGTATTTTCTAGTTTAATGATGTTATTTAAAACATATTGTCATTCCAACCGAGCGTTAGCGAGAGGAGTGAATCTCGCAATCTAAGAAATTAAATTATGAAAAATTGGATTAAAATTATAACTTCATTAGTATTAGTGTTGGTGGCAGACCTTGTCACCAAACATTTTTTATTTAATGTTGATTATTTTAACTTAATTCCTAATGTTGTTTCTATTGCTGGAAATGTTAAAAACAGTGGTGCTGCATGGGGAATATTTAGCGGAAAAACCATAGGTTTAGTGTTTATTAGCGTTGCTATGATTGTTGCTCTTTTGGTGTTTAATTATTTCGTTAAAGAGAAAAACACATTTTACTGCATTTCTTTTGGGTTTATTCTTGGTGGCGCAATTGGAAATTTGATTGATAGAATTGCTTTTAACTATGTTAGAGATTTTATATTTTTAGACTTCTTCCCAACATTCCCAGTGTTTAATGTTGCAGATAGTTTCTTATGTGTTGGTGCGGTTATGATGGCGATTTTCATTTTATTTATGCAAGGAAAGAAGAGTGGTAAATAAATTTGTTTGTGATAAAGATAATATTCGCCTTGATGTGTTTTTAACGGAAAACACAACTTTTTCTCGTTCCTTTATTAAAACTATGAATGAAGAAGGAAGAATTTTAATTAACGGGAAACCACAAAAGGCTGGCTTTAAACTTAAAGTTGGTGATGAAATTTGTTTGGAAGAAAAGGAAGTTGAACAGATTAACGTTGATGCTGAAAATATTCCGCTTGATATTGTTTACGAAGACGATGACTTGTTGGTAATAAACAAACAAGTTGGTTTGGTGGTGCATCCTTGCGCAACAACAAAATCTCACACTTTGGTTAATGCATTGATGTATCATATTAAACATTTAAGTTCAATTAACGGGGTTATGCGCCCTGGAATTGTGCATAGATTAGATAAAGACACGGGCGGACTTATGCTTGTTGCAAAAACTGACTTTGCTCACAAAAGTTTGAGTGAACAACTTAAAGACAAAACTCTTAATAGAGAATATAAAGCTTTAATTAAGGGAAAGATTAAAGAAGATTTCGTGGTTGAAGGATATTTGGGAAGAAATCCTAAAAATCGTGAGCAGATGACACTTCTTGATGAAAAACACGGAAAGTATTCTAAAACAATTTTCACGATTGATAAAGTTTATGACCATTTTACTTTGTTAAATTGTAAATTAACAACAGGTCGAACTCATCAAATTCGCGCGCATCTAAAAAGTAAAAATCATCCAATTTTAGGTGACGTTTTATATGGTGGTGTTGAAAAATCAATAAAAACACAAGGACAGATGTTGTTTGCATATAAAATTCAATTTGTTCATCCTAGAACTGAACAAATAATGGAGTTTGAGGTTGGTCTTCCAGAATATTTTCAGTCGATCATTAATAAGATAATGTAAAATTATGGAAAACTTTGCAAATCGTTTGTAAGAATTGTGAAATGTTGATATAATAACAATATAAAAGGAGATGTTTAGCGTTGAAAGGTAAAGGATTTGTTAATTTTATGGCATATCTTGCTGTTGCTTTTATTGCTGTTGCATTAATCTTAACTAAGATTTTTTCAGTTTTTGAAGTTAGCAACACAATCACAAGTGCATTAACTTTAATTGCTCAAATTATTGCATACACAATCACTGCAGTTTTTGCTTTCTTCTATGCAAAATCAAGAAAACATATTGCATGGATGATTTGTTATGTTTTATTTGTTGTGGCAATTATTGTTTTCTTAATTTTAGGTTTATAAAATGAAATTTAAATTCAATTTCAAACTCACCGCATGTTTGGTGGGTTTGTTTCTAAGTTTATTATTGTTGATTTTAGGCAGTGAGAATAAATACTGCCTATCTTTTGGTTTTATGGCTTTAGGTGCTTCGCTGGAATTATTTTTGTGGTATAACAATGAAAAAATGCAAAATTATTTAAATGAAATAAATCAAGAAATTGATGATGTTGAACTAAGTGAAGATGTTAACGATGAAGAAAAAGCATATGTGTTGCAACAATTATATATAACAAAAAAGAAAATTGAAAAGAAGAAAAAATCATCAAACGTAATGTTTTCAATTTGTGGTGTTGCTTTGGTGGTGGTTGGTTTTATTGCACTATTTTAATTCTGGAAACTTCTAAAAAGTTCTTGATTTAATTTAAAATGTGTGTTAAAATACGCAACGTTAAAGAAAACTTTAAACATAATAAGGAGAAAAATTTACATGAATTACAATTTAGAAAAGAAAGAAAATGGTGTTTTTGTGGCTAATGTAACTGTTGAAAAACAAGATTGGGATAAGGCACTTAACACTGCTTACGAAAAAAATAAAGGAAAATTTAATATTCCAGGCTTTAGAAAAGGTCATGCTCCAAGAAATATTATTGAAAAAACTTATGGTGCAGGTGCTTTCATGAACGAAGCTTTGGATGAAGTTTATTATTTGGCTTACACTCAAATTTTAAGAGAACATGAAGAAGTTAAACCGGTTGATGCCCCAAAACTTGACATTAATAAGATTGATGAAAATGGTGTTGAAATGGTTATGACACTTCAATGCGTTCCTGAATTTGAACTTGCTAATTACAAAGGTTTAACTTTCACTAAACAAAAAGTTGAAGTTAAAGATGAAGACATTGAAGAAGCAATTAGAAGAGAATTACTTCGCGCTTCAAGATTGGTTGAAACAAACAAACCTGTTAAAGTTGATGACTATGTAACTCTTGATTTTGATGGTTATGTTGATGGAAAACAATTTGATGGTGGTAAGGCTGAAAACTATCAACTTCAAATTGGATCTCATTCATTTATTGACACTTTTGAAGATCAATTAGTTGGTCTTAACATTGGTGACAAGAAAGATGTTGAAGTAACTTTCCCAGCTGAATATCACGCAAAAGAACTTGCTGGAAAACCTGCAACTTTCAAGTGTGAAATTAAGAACGTTCGTGAAAGAATTATGCCTGAATTAAACGAAGAATTTGTTTCAAACAGCACAGAATTTGAAACTGTTGAAGAATACCGTAACAGTATTAAAGAACGCTTAACTAAAGAAGCAAATGATAGAGCAGACATTGAACTTGATAACGATATTTTAGATAAAATAATTGACGACACAGTTGTTAACCTTCCTGATATTATGGTTGAAGATGAATTCAATCGTCAACTTAAAGGCATGGAAAACCAAATGAGATATCAAGGTTTAACTATGGAAGATTATGCTAAATATGCAGGCAGAACAGTTGAAGAAATTAAAGATGATGTTAAAAAGGGCGCAACTCGTAATGTTAAAGCCCGTTTAGTTCTTGAAAAACTTATAAGAAGTGAAAACTTAGACATCACTGAAGCTGATATCGACAATAGAATCGAAGAAATGGCAAAAAATGTTGGTAAATCTTTGGAAGAATATAAGAAACAAGTTAATAATGATATGGTAAACCATATTGCTAACGAGTTACTCATGAAGAAGTTGCTAAACTTCCTTCATGAAAATAACGAGATTAAATAAATGGTTTACTAATACCGCAAATTTATTTTGCGTTATGTAAACCACATTGCTAACGAACTTTTGATGAAGAAGTTAATAAATTTCCTTCATGAAAACAACGAGATTAAATAATCTTACTCTTGGTAAGGTGGAGGTGGCGGTGTCAAATCCAGTCATCAACAACATAAAAATTTTAAAGAAATAGGAGAATTATTATATCTAAACGATATAAGAAACTCCTTCACTTGCTTGTTTTTATGCAAGCACAAAATAAACAATTTCAGGAGGTTATTTATGATACCTATGGTTATTGACCAAGTTGGAAACAATGAGAGAAGTTATGATATTTATTCAAGACTTCTAGAAGATAGAATTATTTTCTTATCTGGTGAAATAAACGATCAAATGGCAAACACAATTGTTGCTCAACTTATTTTCTTGGAAGGAAAGAATCCAGATAAAGACATTTTTATGTATATCAATTCTCCAGGTGGAAGCGTTTCTGCTGGAATGGCAATTTACGACACTATGCAATATATTAAATGTGATGTTTCAACAATTTGTATTGGTATGGCAGCAAGCATGGCAGCAGTGATATTATCTAGTGG
>JAZONT010000003.1:0-7632 GCA_045654665.1 Candidatus Onthoplasma sp. | reverse complement strand
AACAAATTTGCAAATTTGTTTAAAGAGTTTTCTCTCTTTGGGAAAAGTTTTCTTTTGTTCAACCTTCCCTAACCCATTCGTTTTCAGCGACTGCTGTGTTGAACGAGTTTTTTATTAGCATAAAATTATTAGGTGAATATTTTTCACATAAATATTTTATACTTGAACAAAATCTTAATCGACATCAATTTTGTACAACATGATTGTAACTTTTTTCGACAACATTAGTCAAACATTTTTCATAACATTTTTAAAAATTTTTAGCAAAAATTATTTTTTTATTTTGCCAGCACTAAAAAAATATTTTAACTAATAATTAATTTTTATTTAAAAACATCTATATTATAGTATTTTAAAATACGTTTTATGATAACACCCTATTTTTATAGGGGTAAAAAAATTAGCAAATTAATTTTTTTGTTTTTGCTAATTTCATTTAATTTTTTATTAAATAGGTTTAATCATTTAATCTTTCAATCATTCCGCCACCAAGGCAATTTTCATTTTCATCATACAGAACAGCAAACTGACCAATAGTTACCGCCTTTTGTTTTTCTTTAAAAATTAGTTTAATAGTTTTTTCATCAATAATTTCAACATAAGTTTCTTGGTCTGGTTGGCGATAACGAAGTTTAACAAAGCAATTTAAATTATTTTGTGGTTTGTTTATCCAATTAAAGTTTTTAACAACACAACTTGAACTAAACATTTGTTCACTCTCACCACACGAAACATAAAGTGTGTTTGTTTTTATATTTTTTTCAACAACAAACCATCTATTTAAATCTGTTCCATTTATTCCACCTATGTTTAAACCACGGCGTTGACCAATTGTGTATTTTGAAATTCCAGTGTGAGTGCCAACAACTTTGTTTGTTTTTATATCTATAATATTTCCGTTTTTTTCCGGATAATTTTCATTCATAAAATCTTTAAACTTTTGCGAGCCTAAGAAACAAACATCATAACTTTCTTTCGTTTTGCTTGTTATTAAATTATGCTTTTTTGCAATTTCTCTAACTTGAGTTTTTGTTAAATTCCCTAAAGGAAATAAAACTTTTGAAATCTGTTCGTTAGATAATTGACACAAGAAATATGATTGATCTTTATTCTTATCTTCTGCCTTTTTTAAGAAATGACCGTTTTCATTGTGTTCTATTTTTGCATAATGGCCGGTTGCAAAATAGTCCGCATTGAGATTTTTCATATATTCTAAAAAAGGTTTAAATTTAACTTCCTTATTGCATATCACACATGGATTTGGTGTTCTTCCAGCGCGATATTCATTAACGAAATAATCTTTAACTGTTTGCATATGGTCAGCATAGTCAACAACCACACATTCGATGTCTAGTTCTTTGCAAAGTTTCTTAACACGCAACTCATCTTCTTCTCTTGTTTCAAGATTTTCGCCACGCATATGAAGACCAACAACTTTGTAACCTTGCTCTTTAAGAAGATATGCCGCCACCGAACTATCAACACCACCACTTAAACCAACAATAACTGTTTTCATATGTTTTTCCTTTTAATTACGAGACACAGGAATTTTAAATTTGTTAAGACAAACTTTTGCAATGTCTATTATCCACAACATAAGAACAAATCCCCATGTTAAAACCATTAAATAAAAGATTTGATATAAATCTCCGCTTGGCTCAGCTTCTAAAAGTGTTGTGATTATTGCGTTTGCAATTCCAACCACAAAAAATATTGTGAAAAATGCACCCATTTTATATCTTCCAACATAATAATAATGCCCACCAAAAAAACCACAAAAAATTGTTATTAGCAAAAGCCTGATAAAACTAACATCGCTTGGGCGGCTACTTCTCATTAGCACCCTATCTTTTTCACCTTCACGTAACGCTTGTTTTGCCTCTGCGTTTGTTGCGTCTTCAAACTTTTGGAAATTAAGTTGACAACTTGGGCAAACAACAAGTTCAACCGGCATTTTTTGTTTGCATCTTGGACAATGTTTATTTCTAAATATATTCATATTTATATTATAACATATTTATAATAATTTGTAAATTCATATTAAACAAAAAAAGAATCAAGTGTTAGGTGTGTGTTTCCACAACTCAAACCCTAATAGATAAGCCAACACTTAATTCTGTTATTATTTTATAAGTTTACACTCATAAAGTCAACCAAAATTAACAAAACCTTAGTTTTTACTAGATTTTTTATTTAATTTGAGTTAAAATATAATTATAGGAGTTTATTATGATTATTCTTTCTTGTGACCATGCCGGTTTTGACTATATGCAACAACTTATGAAATATTTTGATAAGAAAAATATTGAATATAAATACATGGGGCCAACTGAATATAACCACGAAGATGACTACCCTGATTTCATTCACCCCGCCACTCAAGAAGTTTTAAAAGATGAGGATAATTGCGGTATTTTTATGTGCGGAAGCGGTGCCGGTGCTAATATTGTTGCAAACAGATATAAAGGAATAAGAGCAATTTGCGCTAGTGAACTTGAAGAGGCATTCTTTGCAAGAAAAGATGAAGATGCAAATGTTTTAACAATTGGAAGTAGATTCACATCATTTAGAAAGGCAGTTAAAATAATTCAAATTTTCTTAACAAGTGAATTTGAAGGCGGACGCCACGCAAGAAGAATTGCAAAATATTAAAAAAAGACCAAACTACTTGGTCTTTTTTTCTAAAACTTTGGGGTATATTTATTATCTGCGCTATCTAGGTCTTGCGTGAAACAATTTTTCATATTTAATTTGAGTGCGTGACTTACCACTCTTTTATATTCTAGCGGTGTTATTTTTCTATTAATTTCTTCGTGTTGATGGGCATCATATCTTGGCTCGTATTGACTCATTATACTCACAATAGAGTTTTCGCCAATTTCATCATGAATAAAATCTAAACATGTTATGCTATCGTTTGTGTGTGTTGGCAAAATTAAGTGTCGAATTATTAATCCCTTTTTCATAAGTCCATTTTCTATAATATCTTTTGGTTGATTTTCTTTCATTTGTTTAATTGCAATTTTTGCGTTTTCAACATAATTTATTGCTTTGCTATACTTTGTGGATAATTCGTTATCCATATATTTCAAATCAACCAAATAAACATCCACACAATCTTTTAATTTTTTTATTGTTTCTGCATTTTCATAACCATTGCTGTTCCAAACTATTGGAATTTGTGGTCTATAAATTTTAAGTGCTTCAATTATTTGCATTGAAAAATGACTTGGTGTTACTAAATTTATGTTTAATGCGCCTTTTTTCTCTAACTTTTTAAATGTTTTTGCTAATTTTTTTATTGAAATATTTTTACCCTTATTATTATGACTTATTGGAAAGTTTTGGCAAAAACAACACTTTAAATTGCAGCCAGTAAAAAAAATTGCACCACTACCTTTTGATTTTTCATGTCCGCTGATTAGCGGTTCTTCATAGTGATGAAACATAACTTTGCTAATTCTCACTTTTTCAGTTTGATTGCAAAATCCTTTTTTTATTTTTCTATCAACATTGCACCCTCTTGGGCATATTTCACATTTCATGAAATAATGATAAAACTTTGTTTGTTTTTTGTCAACAATTGTTCTATTTTAATGGACAAACCAATAAAATAATTTTATGAAAGGAGAAAATTTATGTGGAAAAAAAGAATTGCTTTAAGTTTAATGTTTGTGTTTATGATTATATCTCTTTGCGCTTGTGGAAAAAGCAAACTTAACTTAAATGATTATGTTATTGAAAAACGAGAAAATCTATTTACTGCAAACGACAATTTATATTCAGTTACATTTTCAACAGGAACCAGAGAGGCAAACTATAATTTTGATGGAATTGTAAATGAAATGGTTCCGTTTGGAATTTTAACAATTTCAAGAAATGACAATCTTCCAATGGCAAACGACACTTATTCATACGTGGTTAAAATTAATGATCAAACTTATAACGGATTTTTGGAAAATGACAATAATTCATATTCTGCTGATCTTGAAGTTAACACAACGAATGATTCAACAATAAGTGTTCAAATTAGTTTTACTGGATACACTTTTAATCAAAATCTTGAAAACGTTAATTCAGCTTTTCATGTTGATAATTCAACAGCATTAAGCATTGCTCAAAAAGAACTCAAAGAAAACATTAATAATCTTTTAAGTGACAAAAATGTTAAAATTGAAGTGGTAACAAAAATCATGAAAGATCACTCTAGCGAAGAATTGAAAAATTATTATTGGTATGTTGGAATCATATCAACAAATGGTGACACTATGGGAATTCTTCTGGATGCAAACAGTGGCGAAGTTATCGCAAAAAAAGTGTAGAAACTCTACACTTTTTTTAATTTCGGGATTAAATATTTAAATTTATCAACCAACTCAAATGAGTCTAAAAACGCTTCTTCAATTGACTCCTTTTCTAAATATATTTTCACAGTTTGAATTAAATTAACATGTTCAAATTTGCAAAATCTTAATTCTTCACACGCAACATGAATTGCAATATTAAGTTTTTCACATATTGCTTCACCCATAATATTAGCAAAAAAATTAAAAAACTCACTTTGGTAATTATATCTTGTTAAACCAATTGTTTGGCATAATCTTGCAACACACAATTCCTTTATTTTGTTGTCAAACATCTCACTATGCAACAATGGTTTTTCCATATTTAAAAAATTGCAAATTCTTTTTATTTCATCATCAATTTTAATTTCATTTGTGTAATTTATAATATTCATAAATACAAAATAACATATTTTTGTACAAATGTCAATAGTATTGTACAAATATATTAAATATTAGAAACTTCTAAAAGTTGAGCATGTTCTTTTTCATATCTTAATTTCATTGATTTATATTTTTCAGACAAATCAAATATGTATTTTTGTTTAGCATCAAGCGTTAATGAGTTATAATATTTATAATCAACCAATTCTTTAATTGGATTAATGACAACACTATCGCTATCAAGAATTTTACAAACTTTGGCATACAATTCCTGTTCATGAACACCAAAACATGCTTTTGCATAAGGAATTTGTTCAAAAATTGATTTTTCTTTATTATAATTTCTCATTCTTGTTTTTGCATCTTTTGCAAGTAGATATAATCTACCTTTTACTTTCTTTCTCATACATCCCCCTTATTAGTGCGTGTAGTTAAAGTCTAATCAATTTAACATTTTTAACCAACCATTTTAAGAGATAAATATTGTTGAAATTTGTCTTTTTTTGTTAAAAATAACAAGTAAATTAAAATTAAAATCGAAAATGTATCAAATTAATTATTTTTTTCTTTTTGAGAAAATTGTTTTATAGCACTATCAATCTTATCTTGATATCGAACACTGACATAAAACAATGCAACCACAACAATGAAAATTATTCCCCAAACAAGCAGTCCCCAACCTGTGAAAGGAATAACAGCACCACTTCCAAAGAAAACAGTACAAGCAATTCCAATAGCCCTAGCAATGATATTAGTAATAATAAAATATTTAAAACTCATGTTTGTAACACCCGCAACCACACACAAAATATCGTCTGGGAACATTGGAAAAACCATCATCAAGAAAAAAAGATATTTACCATGACTTATTCTTTCTATCCACTTATCAGCTTGTTTTTGTCCCGCCAACCAATTTAAGAATTTTCTTCCAGCTTTTCTACCAATCCAGAACATTAAAACACTTCCAATGATAACTGCGATAAAACTTAAAATAAAAGCAGTCCATCGTCCAAAAACAAGTGTTCCTGCAATGGTTACTAAAATGGAAGGAATTTGCAGAATTGTGGTTTGCAAAATTTGAAGAATAACAAACACAATAAAACTAAAAATCCCTCCGCTTTCAACTATCTTTTTTAATTTTTCAATTGAGTTTATTTTATCCCACAATCCTGTATATTTAATAATTGCATAACAAGCTATAAAAATTGCAAAAATTATAGTTACAGTTAAAAACAAGCGCAAAATAGAAGTTCGCGCTGTTTTTGTTGTTTGTTGAATATCTTTATTGCTATTCATTTAATATATTATATTCTTGATAATGGTTTTTTATTTACAACCTATTTAATTTGAGTTATTTTAATTAGGTTTGTTCCTCCATTTTTTAAAGGTGTTCCACATGTTATAACTATTGCATCGTTTATCTTTGTGAGTTTTTCATTCTTAACAATTTGCTTTGAAATTTTAAACATTTCATCTGTGGTATTATATTCTTTAGTTAAAACTGGTTTAACTCCCCACCTAAGTTCCATTTGGCGATAAGTAAGTTCATTTGGTGTTGCACCAATTATGTCAACTTTAGGGCGAAATCTGCTAATAAGTCCTGCACTTAAGCCTGAATTTGTGTGAGCAACAATTGCTTTAATATTAGAGGTTTTACTTGCAGCTACTGCACTTTGAGAAACAATATCTTCAATTGTGTTAACATTTTCACAGTCTGCAAGAGTGAATGGTTCAATATTCTTTTCTGTCTCAACACAAATTTGCGCCATCATTTTTACTGCAAGTTCAGGATTTTTACCTGAAGCTGTTTCACCTGATAACATAACGCAACTTGTTCCGTCGTAAATAGCGTTGGCAACATCTGTTACTTCTGCCCTTGTTGGTCTACGATTTTCAATCATACTCTCTAACATTTCTGTGGCTGTTATAACAGATTTTCCACGCATAACTGTTTTCTTGATGATTTGTTTTTGAAGCTCAGGAAGCCGTTCCATTTTAACTTCAACGCCAAGATCACCACGAGCAACCATAATAGCATCACTTTCATCAATAATTTCATCAAGATTATCCACGCCACATTGACTTTCAATTTTGGAAATTATTTGCATATTTCCACCATTTTTAGTGATAAATTTTCTTAATATTTTAACATCTTCTTTTGAGTTGATGAAACTTGCTGCAATAAGTTCAACATTGTTTTTTATTCCCCATAAGATATCTTGTTTGTCCATTTCATTTAAATATGGAACATTTAATTTAACACCTGGAACAAACAAACTTTTTCTATTTGAAAGTGTTCCGTCTTCGATTGCTTTAGTTATAACATCTGTATCAGTTACCTCAACAACTTTAAATGTAAGAAGACCATTAACAGCCAAAATTTTATCACCAACTTTTATATTAGATAATATTTGCGGATGATTAATTGAAACCTTTGTTTCGTCACCAACAATGCCTTGAGAAGTAAAGGTGAAAAGTTGACCTTTTTTAATTTCAACTGAACCAGATGCAAAAGTTTTAACTCTAAGCTCTGGTCCACGAGTGTCAATCATTATGGGCAAGGCAACATTTAATTCCTTTCTTAACTTTTTAACATTTTTAAGAATTGTTTCCATATCTTTTAGTTTTGCGTGTGAAAGATTTATTCTCACAACATTAAGCCCCGCAAGAACTAAATTTTTCATAACATCATATGAAATTGATGATGGCCCAATTGTTCCAATAATTTTTGTTTTTTTCATATTTCCCCTTCGTTTTAATTACATTATATCATATCATAAATAAAAAAGAAAACGTTTTAAAAAATAAAATATTTATTATGAAATTATATTTTATTAATCATAAGAAACTCACTTTATTCGAAATTGTGTTTAGCATTTAGACACTATAAACAATTAATAAAATT
>JAZONT010000002.1:0-11447 GCA_045654665.1 Candidatus Onthoplasma sp. | reverse complement strand
CACGTCGACGATATTTGGCTGGAGACGGCCCGAGAAAATAGATCGTTGCCATCAACCTATTGCGAGCAAATCGCTCGTTTTAATCAAAAGTCACACGTAAGTGTGGCTTTTTTCATTTTTAAGCGTTTGCTCGCATGCTATTAAGAGGGAAACAAACTTTCCCCCTTAATATAACCCCTTTGAAAAAGGTTTCTATTTATTACTCGTTTGATATGAGTTCTTTTTTACGCAAAATATCTGTTTGACTACTAATAAAGAAAATTTTAGTATTGACATCTTGAAATTTGTGTGATAATATCTAAATAGAGGGAGTTAGTATGAATTATAAATTAGAAGAAAAAATTGAAGAAATTAAAAGCATGACTATTGAAGAATTGGCAGAAAAGTTTAATTGTAAGCCAGAAGAAATTTGCACTGGTGATTACATTGCAAGATATACTGAGGACACTGTTTGTCCGTATAAAGTAATTTTAGGTTTTGCTAATTTTGAAGCATCAAAAGTTGAAAGTTTAGGGCCTCTTGAAATTGTTTACGGTAAAAAATTAATGGATAAATTTGGCCCAATCACAACTATTCATCATCAAAGTGTTTATTTAGGAATAACCATTAAAAATTCTAAAATTAAAAGTTTAGGAAAACTAAGAAAAGTATATGGTTCAATTGATTTAAATCCACATATAACATCTTTGGAAAATATTGAATTTTTAGGTTCAAATTTATATTTGGTTAACTCTCGTTTGGAAAGTTTAGGAAACCTTAAAAAAGTAGATGGCATTTTAAACCTTGAAGATGATGTTGCTAGGTGTAAATTAACATCACTTGGTAATTTACAAAAAGCTCGTAGATTATATATTAATTCAAATTCTTTACAAGATTTGGGTGATTTGGAAGAAGTTTGTGAAATTAGATTATCAAATTCTTGTAATCCTAAAGTTATAAATTTAATTGAAACAAGTTTAGTTCGTTCAGGCTTAAAGTATATTAGAAAAAGAGATCTCGAAGTTATTGAAAACTAATGCTGTAGTAAAAAACAAGGAAATTATTCCTTGTTTTTTCAATTTTCTAATCCTAATAGATAATCAGTTGAAACTTTAAATATAATAGCCAAATTGTAAAGTTGTTCAAGATTGCATTCTCGTTGACCTAGTTCCCAATAACTAATTGTTCTTGGATTAACTTTTAAAAGAAAAGCCAAGTCATTTCTTGACATGTTTCTTTCAAAACGTAAATCTTTTAATCTCTCAGGAAATTTAATCATCAATATTAGTTTAGAACAAAATGTTCAAAAATACTTGACCTAGAACAAAATGTTCCATATAATATAAAAGACAGGAGGATGTTATGGAAATGCAAAAGAAAAATTTTGAATGGGGAATTATAAGTAGTGGCTTAGATTCAACTTTTTATAAATTATATGGAACTCAATTGGATTACGACATTATTCAAGCATGGTTAAAAAGAGATGTTGAAGAGATAAAAAAGCTTATAAATAAAGGAGCTAATCTTAATGTGAATTTAGAAATAACTAAGAATGGAAAAACTAAACACGGAACTCTTTTAATGCACAGAGTTCAAGACAAACCATATATTGATCCTCGGATTGTGGTTTTGAAGTCTGATTTGAATAGGTTTAAAGTTCTAGCTTCAAAGGAAAAAGGTAGACATTATGATAATCTATATAAAAAAACTAGAGATGATTATAATAATTTGTTAAAAAAACAAGAAAACCAAATTAAAGTTGAAGCAAAAAATGTTATTAAAGAACTTGATTTATGGCTATCTTTAGGTGGTAGATTAACATTAAATGGAGGCAGACTTGATCTAAGTGAGCAAGGATTAAATTCTATTAGTTTCACAAGTGTTAAAAATTATATTATTAGGGCGAATGAAATTGATAAAATTCTTGAAGAGTCAATCGGAGATATGTATGACAACTATGAAGAATTTTTAGCAAAGAGCACTGAACTAAGAAATAGCGACTTTAGTCTTGAAGAAATAAAGAATATGTTAAAATCTAATAAAACAATAGAACATAGTATAAATTCATATTTAGATAAAAGATTTTTAGAATTACAGAAAAAATATCCGGAAATTTTCTCTAAAGAACTTCTTGATAAAGCAAAACAACAATATGTGCAAAGTACTTTACCTTTTGATGAACAAGTTAAGCAGATTGAAAAATCTATAGATGGAAAAATTTTGGCTCACAATGATAAAAATAAAAAAGACAATTCTGAACATTTTGATAGAGAAAATAAAACCTTTGAACAAATCAAAAATGCCCATGCTAAGATTCAAGAAGTTTTAAAAAACAGTGGTTCGAACTTATTTATAGCTGGCGGAACAGTCCCATATTTTATTTTAAATGAAGACTCAAATAGAACACACGATGATATAGACACAATAGCAGACTTATCAGATATGAGTGAATTACGAAGTTTATTCAAGAAAACAAGTTACTATAAACCAGATTGGGACACATTAACCTATGTGGAAGATGGTAATGACTATGGATTTGAAATGATTGTTGATGGAGTTCCTGTTGGAATTTATCCTTTTAAGTATGATAAAAATAATGGTAAAATAATTCAATATACCTTTGATCCTTATTTAAAGCAGTGTAGAATTAAAAACTTACAAGTTCAAGATTTATCAGATTATATCACAACTTATCAAACGAAGAATGGCGAAAATATTAATGCTATGAGTTTGGAATACATCAAACTATCAAAAAAAGGGGCAAATAGACCTAAAGATATTGCAGACAACGAAAAAATTGATAAAATTGGTGTTAGAGACCATGTTTATTCAAGAATTACACCATATGAACAAGTTCAAGATTTACAAGTTACAGACCTTAATAACTTAACTCTAAAATATGAAGCAACGGCTAATGCTATTTCAAGATTAGATTATGAAACAACCAACAAATATGGTGTTCCATTATCTAAAGAAGATAAGGAAAATTTTATGGCTGATAATATATCAAATAAATACCATGAAGTTCGCAAGAATTTAGCACATTTAAAAAATTCTATTGTGCAAGAACATCGAACACAAACGACTTTAGGAGAGTCTAACAAATCAGATACAATTTCTAGTTTATAATAATAAGATTTAACATTGATAAGATATAATTTGGAAGATATATTCGTATAACAATATTTTGATTTTTTAAGAAAAAAAACAAGAAATTAATTCTTGTTTTTTTCATATAGATTGTAAATATAAGATTTTGTTAAATTATATTTTTCTTTTAGTGTTTTAAACACAGTTTGCTTATCATTTTCTTTTAACAATTCTTTCATTTCAAAGAGTAATATTTCATCAGTGATTTTAAATTTTTCTTGTTCACCTTGCTCTATAACAACAACAAACTCGCCTTTTGGGTTTTCATATGTATAAGGAAGTGTTGCAAATTCAACCTTTTCATTTATCTTTGTTATTTCGCTAATAATAGCAACTTTAACTGATCCTAGGGATGTGTACAAACTTTCCAAATCCTTATTTAAATTGTATTTTGAAGAATAAACAATTTTAGTTCCATTAAAATTTTTAATGTTGTTAAGTTGGGTTTTTAATTCTTTATTTTTCTCGCTTAGAAAGCCGAAAAATGCAAAGCTTGTTGCGTCAAAACCACTTAAAACTAAAGCACTTAGACCTGCATTGGCACCTGGAATAATTGTAAATTTTATATCATTTTCAATTAGTTTTTTTGCTAAAACATTTCCCGGATCACTAATAACTGGCATACCAGCATCAGAAATGACTGCAACATTTTTCCCTTCTTTTAATAACTCAATGATTCCATCAGCAGAGTTTTGTTCATTAAATTTATGATATGCAATTGTTTTTGCTTTTATTTCATAATGGTCTAATAAAATTTTGCTATGCCTTGTGTCTTCACAGGCAATAATATCACACGATTTTAAAGTGTTAATTGCGCGAAAACTAATATCTTCTAAATTGCCAATTGGAGTTGAAACGAAATATAACATTACATTTCCTCCATGTAATTTACTTTCTTATTTGTTTTGATTGCATAATCAATTTCGGATTTAGTGCTATCACCAATGTAACCGTTTTTATTTATAACAAAAATTTCATCAGCTAAATCAATTTTTCTTTTATGCATATCATCTAACATAATTTTTGTTTTAGTAAGTTCGCCTTCGCTCAGATTTTCCCAAACCTCATTATCACCAGAATGACCAAACAAACCAACAGAAATAACAATATTTCCTTGAAGAGTTAATTCTTTTTGAGCTCGCATAAAGTCGTCTTTAAATCTTGTTGAACCACAAAGAGTTATAATTTTATAATTTCCTATCATAAATCATCCTTTTTAGATTGTTTGAATGAACTTGTTCAAAACGAGCAAGATCAAAAGGAGTTATATATCTTTTAAAGATATAATTTTTCCTTATTTTTTGTTACTCTAACACCTGATTTAGCGTTTTTAATGGCTTCAATAAGAATTAAATATGCTTCTTTTTCACCATTAAAAATAAATTTCATGCGTTTAACTTCCATTTTATGTTTAGAACATAATGAAATCAATTCGGTTGATCTGGTTGCTAGATGAACCATATAAAGCCTTCCTTTATCTTTTAACAATTCACTTGATTTGGAAATGATGTCTTCAAGAGTTGCCTCAATTTCATGACGAGCAACAGCAATTTCATACCTTTCATTGATTTTATGATTTTTTTCAATCTTAAAATATGGCGGATTACAAATGATAACATCAAGATGTTTTCTAAAATCGCTTGGTTTTAAATCTTTCAAATTGCAATTAAAAATTTTGCTCCTACGTTTAAAACCATTATACGAAATATTCTCTTCAATTATATCACACATATCTTTTTGTATTTCATTAAAATAAAGGTGATTAAAAGGGCAGAGAGAATAGGCATAAAAACTTATAACACCACTTCCAGCACAAAGTTCCAACACATCATCGCTGTGCTTTATGTTGCAAAATTTAGCAAGCATAATTGCATCTTGCGTGAATTTATAATAATTATCACTTTGATATATTGAAATTGCTTTTATTCCATCCTTTGTTGGATTTAGTATATCAAAATGTTCAAGTTTAAAATTATCTAATTTTTTCATTTTAGCGTTTGTCTTTAGAAATTAATTGAATATCTTTTAAATCATAAATTTTAAATTCATTTGTGTCATCTTTGGTGAAGGTAACTGTCACGGTTTCTTTTAAAAAATCTCGGTTAGTTACAACTCCTTTTCCGTCTGGAGTTGAAACCAAAGAATTTTCTTTTGGCATTTTCTTTTGCATTTCAGAATAGAAGTCATCTTCATATTTAAAACAGCAGAGCAAACGACCGCACATTCCATTAATTTTAGTTGGGTTAAGAGAAATGTTTTGGTTCTTTGCCATTTTAATACTTACTTTATCAAAATCATTTAAAAATGCTTTACAACAAGTAACTCTGCCACAAACACCTATCGCTCCAACTTGTTTTGTTTCATCTCTATTTCCAATTTGGCGCATTTCAATTCTAGACTTATATTTTGAGCCAAGAACTTTAATTAATTCTCTAAAGTCAACACGGTCTTCGGCAGTGTAGTTAACTATAATTTTATTTTTATCCAAACTAATGGAAATGAAACTAATTTTCATATCTAAATTAAGTTTGTTGGCTTCTGCTTTTATTTCAGGAAGAATTGAACGAGAGAATTTGCAGTTTTCGCAGTTTTGTTTTTTATCATCATCTGTTGCAATGCGCATGATTTCAACAAATTCAACATCTGGATTAATGTTTATTTTACCTTTAACCATGGCTAGATCTAAACAGCCTGAATTGGAAATAACAACAACATCTTTTTTGTTGAATTCTTTTTCAGTTAATGAATATACTATTTGTGGAGTGTTGAGCAGTATTAATTCTGTTGCTTGCATAAAAATTTCTCCTTTAAAATATTAAATAATAAATTGTCAAGAATATATCCAAAATTCACATTAGACATTTGTTTTACATATGCATCTTCAATGAGTGGTAAACAATTAATTAAAGCTTGAATAGGGAAATTATTCTTGATGAGATCTATAATTGAATTATCAAGCATTTGTTGATTATTAATGCAAGATATAAACAATTTCTCTAAAATTGGCAGAAATAAACTCTTATCGTAATCAGGAAGACTTGAACTCACTTTTGGAATATCTTGTGATGATTTTAAATTTTCAAATATAAACTCAATTGCTTTTAATGTTTTTTTATAATTTTCGTTTGTTTCATAGTTAAAAATTTCGCTTAAATTGTAATTTGAATTAATGTAATGATTAATATTAATGTTTAAATTTAATAATTCATTTTTGATTACATTTAAATCCAAAACTGTAATCTTGGGAACAGTTATTTTATTAAGTCTGCTTAAAACGGTTGGAAGCAGTTTATCAATTTTAGATGTTGTTAAAATAAAAATATTGGTTTGGTTTGGCTCTTCCAAAGATTTTAACAACTTGTTTTGAGCAATTTCATTAATGTTTTCAGCATTCAAAATAACAAAAACTTTAAATTTGCTTGAAATTGGTTTTGTGCTTAATTTGTCAATTAAGTTATTAACATCTTCAACTTTAATTGAATTTTGATCAATCTTAAAAAAATCCGGATGAGAATTTGAATTAAACTGAATGCACGCAGAACACTCGTTGCAAGAATTGTTTCTTTCGCATAGTATTGATTTTGCAAAAGTCATTGCGATTGAATTATTTAACTTTTTATCCAACGAGTAGAATAGATATGCGTGGTGCATATTTTTATTTAAATTTAATGATTTATATAGCGCGGTGTTTTTTAATGTTTCAATCATAGTTGTATTATAGCATATATCATTAAATTTTACAATAAAATTAAAAAAGGTTGACAAAAAGATTGTTTAGTTTTAAATTATTATTAAGGAGTTAGCATGAATAAAACAAAAAAAGGATTTTTAACAGCTTCATCAATACTAACAATTGTGACTAGCGGGCTTGCTATTTTTCTTGCAGTTATAATGTTTTTTGTTGCTGGTGAGTTTGATGAAAAAACAATGAAACAAGAATATTTGAACAACAAAAATTTTGACTATTATGAAGATGTAAACGGAGATTATTATTTTAAGGGAATTGAAGATGGTGAAGAAATAGCAATTTATCAAGCAGATATTGAAACAATTTCCAAATTTATGCAAATTGTGATTAATTCAATCGGAGCTGTGCTTTTGCTTCTTTCTTTGATAAAAATTATTTTTGCAATAAGAATTCTTTTATTTAATTCAAGAGAAAGATATGCAGGTGGTTCAGTTATAACTTTACTTGTTTTAAACTTGCTAGAATTTAATATTTTAGTTTCCGGATTGTTAATTACGTCTTTATGCATAAAGGACGAAATAAAAAAAGATGGCAAACCTTTAGGTTTAAATGACATAAATATAGAGTAACATAAAAAAGAGCATTAAATTGCTCTTTTTTATTAATAACCACATTTGACTAAACTAAGATAATTAGATTCTTAATTGATTTATTGTAATAAATTTAAATATTTCTATTTGTATATTCTTCAAGAAGTAGGCGAGCCATTTCTTCAGGAGTTTCTTTGCAGTCATATTCTAGCCATATTCTGCACATTTCCTTAATTCCTGCACCAAAAAAACTTGCTCTATAATATATTCCCATGGTTTTTGATTTATCAATATTTGAATTGTTTCCAATGTGTTTCAAAACATCAATTTTAGTGTTTGTTTCAGCAAGAGTGGCATAAGGAATATTTAAAAATGCTTTGTAAAAATATTTATTTTCCTTAACAAATGTAAACATCTCAACAAATGCGCAATTGTAAATCTTGTGAGATATAAAAAATATAAAAGTCCTGTTTACTCATCTGCAAAAACGATTTCACTTATTGCCGGTGCTGTTTCTATGTTAACATTAGTAACAACAATGCTAACGACTTTTGGTGGTGGAGATAATCCTATGTTTAGACAGGTCATTCTTTCAATTACAGGTGCAGCGGTTATTGGTTTTGCAATAACAATGGCAGTTATTATGATTGTTAGAGGAATGAAAAAATTAAGAAAAATGAAAATTAGTTAATATTAAAAAAATTCACAGAAAACCGTGAATTTTTTTAATACATAAACATTTATAAAGAATAATTAATATTGTTAAATTTATAATTCAATTTTTGTGATTTTATATTGAACTAAACCAGCAGGTGTTTTAATAACTGCTATTTCATCAACCTTTTTGCCCATAAGACCAGCACCAATAGGTGAAACATTACTAATCATGCCATTTAATGGATCGGAGTCGGTGTCGCCAACAATAGTGTAGTTAAAAGTTTGTTTTGTTTTAACATTTGTGATAGTAACTTTACAACCAACACCAACTTTTTTAGTGTCAACTTTTTTAGGGTCGATGATAACAGCAGATTTTAACTTTGCTTCCAAATCAAAGATTTCGGCTTCAGTGCTTGCTTGTTCTTCCCTTGCAATGTCATACTCACTGTTTTCGCTTAAATCACCATAACTTCTTGCTTCAGCAATTTTGTTTGCAACTTCTTGTCTTTTAACAGTTTTTAAAAAATTAAGGCGTTCAACTGTTTTATCATATCCTTCTTGTGTCATAAATACTTTTTCATCCATAATTAATACTCCTTTAATTTGTGAAATTTTTGCTTGCAAATAAACTTTTGCAAATTTAAGGTTTTATTTATATCGAACTATCTTCGAATATAATTAATTTCTCCTTTTAAATTTAAAACTTGTTTTAACAATTGAAAAGAGAATAAAATTTCCTAATTGCTTGTCAATTAGATAATTAATACTCCTTTTAGGTTGTTTTGCTTGCAAACAAGTTTAGCATATGTGCAAACTTTTGATTGCTTGCATTTTAACATACAACAAAATAGTTGCAATAGAATTAACTATCGCAACATCTTTGTTTTTTAATACGCGGTCATTATAACATTTGCTAGAACAAAATGTCAAGAGATTTTATACTTTTTTAATTGTTTCATCAAATGATTTTTTAGTTAAGTTTATTCCTTCCATGCCAAGAGTGAAACCATGCTCGTTGTTTAATAATAAATTAATTGCTTTTTTACCAGCAGAGTAACCATAACTTCTATCAAAAGCACTTGGTGTTCCTCCGCGTTGAATATAACCTAATATATGCGGACGGAATTGAAATTTGCATTTTTCTTGAAGTGTTTTTGCAAGTTCATTAGTGTCCACGCAATCTTCACGAACAAGAACAACGGTTGGTAGGTTTTCATTATTATGTGTTTTATTAATTCTTTTAACCAAATCATTTAAATCAAAATCACTTGTTTTAACAACTAAATCGGTGTGAAGAGCAAGAGCAACTGCGTTAATTAAATCATCACAATCTCTTCCCATTATTTTAACAACACCACCATAGTTAAATGAAGACAAGCAATCACTAATTTTATCAACCGCATCAACAATATTATTTAATGCACTGTTGTAACCAATTGTGTATGAGAAATTCAAATCATTATCAATTGTTCCTGGGAGAGTGATCACTTTAATACCTGCATTTTCAAGATCTTTTGCGCCACGAATTGTTCCATCACCACCAATCACGATTAATGCATCAATTTTATTATCCTTAAGGTTTTTTACCGCCTTGTTAAAATGTGGCTTCTTTAAAAATCTTTGACTACGACTGCTTTTTAACAAGCTTCCGCCCATATTAATTTTTCCACTCAACATATCAAAGTTAATTTTTACGAAGTTGTTATCAATAAGTCCATCATAACCACCAATAAAACCAATTAAATCAATATTGTTTTCTTTACACGCATTAAAAACACCATAAATTGCGGAATTCATACCAGGAGCATCGCCACCGCTTGTTAAAATACCAATTCTTTTAATTTTCATAATCCCCCCAAATATAAAATTTTAACCTTTAAATATTTCAATAGAGAAGCGGTCAAACGCAACCTCTTCAATGAAATCATCTGGTTTAAAAGTGCAAATTCCAAAAACATTAAAATCATAAGCATGTTTATCAAGTAACACAGGTGTTGGAATATTTAATTGATGGCAAAGATTAGCAAGCATGTCAAAGAAGGTTGTGGTTTCAGTGTCCACCCTAACAGTTTTGCTTTTAACGATTTTTTCATGTGTTACTACTTTTCCCCAGATTTTTAACATATAACTATATTTTATTCTAAATAAATAAAAAAAGCAATTCTTTTTAATGCTATTAAAACTTTTTATGATTGGTTTCTTTTGTTTGACAAATTTATCAAAATTTAATAACATATTTTTATGAGTAATTGTGTTTCATTAAATTATCTTAATGATTATAATATAAAATATTTGAAGACGGCGGTGGAAAATAGCTTTCAAAATCTTGGCATAAAAAATAAATTAAAACCTAATATGAAAGTTTTAATTAAGGTGTGTTTGCCAGATGCCGTTAGTCAAGACGAAGCTGAAACCACACATCCGGCAGTTGTTAGAGCAATTGTGGACATTTTATCTAGCATGGGTGTTAAATGTTTGGTGGCAGATAGTCCTAATAAAAAACATAATAATGAATTTTTAAGTGATGTTTATGTTAACACTGGAATGTTAGAAATGGCAAATTTAACTAAGTGTGAATTAAACCACGACTTGAGAGTGTGTGATATTTCAATTCCAAATGGTATTAAAACAAAAAAATTAACGCTTTTAAGTGTTGTTGATGAAGTTGATGCAATAATCAATGTTGGAAAACTTAAAATGGACGAGAATTTAGGCTATTTAGGCGCAACTTCAAACCTCTTTGGACTTATTCCTGGGGAATTGAAAACACTGGTGTTAAACAGGCAAACAACACTTGCTGATTTTAATGACTATATAATTGACATTCATGAAACACTAAAAAGTAAAATCATGCTGAATGTTTTAGATGCAGTTGTGGCACTTGAGGCAAACAAAACTCAAAGAATGTTAAACTGTTTGGCAATAAGTGAAAATGCATATGCTTTGGATGCAACAATGTTTGATATTTTAAACATTAATTACGAAAATACACTGCTAAAACAAGCAAAAAACAGAGAAGTATTTGATTTTAATAAACCTTACAAATTGAACAATGAAAAGATTGAAAGATTTAATGTTGTTGACTTTAATCTTGTTGACTTTGATAATCACACAGAGTTAAAACAAAATAAACGCTATTTCAAAAATCATCAAGAAAGAGTATTTATTGATAAAAACAAATGCAAAGGTTGTAAAATTTGCAGTAAAATTTGCCCAACAAATGCAATCTTGATGAAATATGATAAAAAGGGCGAACTATATGCTGAAATTGATTATAAAAAGTGTATTTTCTGCAATAAATGCATTACTGCTTGCCCATATTCAGTTGTTGAACTAAAAACACCAAACGCATATAAACACATGATGAAAGACATTGAAAAATA
>JAZONT010000001.1:0-3807 GCA_045654665.1 Candidatus Onthoplasma sp. | reverse complement strand
GGAACGAATTCATGAAGAGGTGGATCCAAGAAACGAATTGTTACTGGTTGACCTTTAAGGGCTTCCATTAAACCTTCGAAATCTTTTTGTTGCATTGGTTCAATTTTTGCTAATGCTACTTCACGTTCTTCAACTGTGTCAGCACAAATCATTTCACGGAATGCGCCAATTCTGTCTGGATCAAAGAACATGTGTTCAGTTCTAGTTAAACCAATTCCTTGAGCACCTAATTCAGCAGCTCTCCTTGCATCTGCTGGAGTGTCGGCATTTGTTCTAACGCCAAGTGCTTTATATTTATCAGCAAGTTTCATGATGCGACCAAAGTAACCACTATTTGGATCAGCTGGAACTGTTTTGATCATACCATCATAAATTTTACCTGTTGAACCATCAAGAGAAAGTTCATCACCTTCGTGGTAAACCTTACCAGCAAGTGTGAAGCATTTATTTTCCTCATCCATTTTGATATCGCCACAACCAGAAACGCAACATGTTCCCATTCCACGAGCAACAACGGCTGCGTGAGATGTTTGACCACCACGAACTGTGAGGATTCCTTGAGAGTATTTCATACCTTCAATGTCTTCTGGGCTAGTCTCTAAACGTACTAAAACAACTTTTTCACCTTTTTTGCCACGGACAACAGCGTCTTCAGCTGTGAACACAATTCGGCCTGCTGCAGCACCTGGACTGGCCGCAATACCCTTACCAACAACATTGTTTTTGTCAGCATATTTTAATGCTTCAGCATCAAATGTTGGGTGCAATAACATATCAAGAGTTTTAGCATCAATTTGCATTAATGCTTCTTTTTCACTAATCATGCCTTCATCAATTAAATCGCAAGCAATTTTGATTGCAGCTGCTGCTGTTCTCTTACCGTTACGAGTTTGAAGCATGTATAATTTCTTATCTTCGATTGTAAATTCCATATCTTGCATATCACGGTAGTGATTTTCAAGAGTTTTGCAAATTTCTAAGAATTGAGTGTAACATTCTGGCATAACTTCAGCCATTTTTGCGATAGGCATTGGAGTTCTAACGCCTGCCACAACGTCTTCACCTTGTGCGTTCATTAAGAATTCGCCCATAAGACCTTTTTCACCTGTTGCTGGGTTACGAGTGAATGCAACACCTGTTCCACTTGTTTCACCCATGTTACCAAATGCCATCATTTGAACGTTGACTGCCGTTCCCCATGAATAAGGAATGTCGTGATCACGACGGTAAATGTTAGCACGAGGGTTATCCCAACTTCTAAATACAGCTTTGATTGCTTCAAAGAGTTGTTCTTTTGGATCAGATGGGAAATCTTTTCCTAATTGATTTTTATATTCTGCTTTAAATTGAGTTGCTAAAGTTTTCAAATCTTCTGCTGTTAAGTCAAGGTCGTTTGTAACTCCCTTTTCTTCTTTGAGTTGGTCAATAAGTTTTTCAAAATATTTCTTACCAACTTCCATAACTACATCAGAAAACATTTGAATAAATCTTCTATAGCAGTCCCAAGCCCAACGAGGGTTATTACTCTTACGAGATAAAGTTTCAACAACTTCTTCGTTTAAACCAAGGTTTAAGATTGTGTCCATCATACCTGGCATAGATGCACGAGCACCTGAACGAACTGAAACCAATAATGGATTTTCTTTATCCCCGAATTTTTTTCCAGTGATTGCTTCCATTTTTTCAATGTTTTCCATAATTTCCGCTTGAATACTTGGGTTAATTTGTCGACCATCTTCGTAGTATTGAGTGCAGGCTTCTGTTGAGATTGTGAAACCTTGTGGAACTGGAAGACCAATCTTTGTCATTTCAGCAAGGTTTGCACCTTTACCACCAAGAAGTTCTCTCATTGAAGCGTTACCTTCACTAAATAAGTAAACGTATTTTTTGCTCATAAAAAAATTTTTCTCCTTTTTAATTTTTTGCGCTTGCAGAAACAAATATGTTTCTTGTGGCAATTCTCTTACCACAAATTAGTCTACAAAATCCCACAAAAAAAAGCAACTAAAATAAGTCGCTTTTTAATTTTTGTTTAAATAAATTCAAAGGATTTTATTTCAATATTGAAGTGAGTTGAAATGATATTATGTAAAAGTTTTAAAAGTTGTTTTAATATTGTTTGATTAAAATCTCCAATCTCACCACTATTTATTTTTCTTAAAATGCTGTAAACATTTTTGTCAATTTGAACACTAAATTCATTTCGACTTTCTCTAAATTCGGCACTATATTTATCAAAATAAACATAATCGATATTTGGCAAATAAACCTCAAAACCTGAAAACTTTAAAAACTTTAAAATAAAATCAATGCTAGCAACATATTCATTGTTTTGTTCAATATTTTTTAGTGTTGAAACGCTTAATAAAAACAAATCTGGCTCAGGTTTTTCTTCTGGCAAAATTGACTTTAAAATATCAAGAATAATATAACCGCAAATGGTTTTATTGTAATTGGCCATTAGATTATAAAAGTTGTCAATTAGACTTGCTCCAGCCACCACTCTATTGTTTGCGCGTGTTGTAAAATTAAAATCAGCAAACGTGAAAGGTTGCGCAATTGCTTTAAGCTTTGCTTTTTCTTTTTTTACTCCAACAAATTTTGCGGTTATTACACCGTGATCTAGTGTAAAAATAGATGCGAGTTTGTCCGCATCTTTATAGTCAATTAATTTTAAAACTAATCCTTGTGTTTTTTCGTCGTTCATTTGTTTTTTGTGTTAAGTCCCATGTCGGGATGATAATAAATATTGTTATTTAGTGCTTTAAGTGTTCAAAACATTATCATAAGTTTGCTCTTTATCTAACTGCTCCTGTTTTGAAATATTTTCATTCAATTTGTTAACACAGCGGTACATTTTTAGCATTTCAATATTTTTTATATCTGTAATAGCCAAATATAAACACCAATTTTCAATACTTTGTAAATTCATAACATACCTCCGTTTTTTTTATTTTATGATTATTTTTTGAAATTATTCACCAACACTTAAACCAAAATCTTGAATTGCCTTACTATCATTTCGCCAATTTGCTTTAACTTTAACAAAAACTTGAAGGTTAACTTGCTCACCCACGATTTTTTCAATATGTTTTCTTGCCATAGTGGAAATTTTCTTTATCATCTCGCCATTTTTGCCAAGAATTATTGCTTTGTGGCTTTCCTTTTCGCAATATAAATCAGCATAAATTGGAATTGGAGTTTCGCTTTCAACATAAGAGTTCACCACAACTTGAATTCCATGCGGAATTTCATCATCTAAACATAACAATGCTTTTTCTCTAATGATTTCCGCCACCATATGACGAAGATTTTTATCTGTATACTCATCAACGGGATAATATCTCATTTCATAATCGTATGTTGGCAAGAAGTTTTTTATCATATCTAAAAGCACGTCAACATTCTTTCCGTCTTTTGCAGAAATTGGCAATATTTCATCAACCTTTGCAACAGAACTAAGTTCCATAAGTTGTGGATATAATTTTTCATATTTTGTTTCATCAATTTTATTAATGAGTAATATCTTTTTAGCATCTGCGCTCACTTTTTTAATGAGTTTATTGTATTGCGCAACAAGTGGTTTGTTTGCAACAATAAGCATAAGCAAAATCTCAGTGTCTTGTTGAGCCTCACCAATATGCTTATCCATTTCATCATCAATCTTTGTTGCGCGTTTGTGATAACCTGGAGTGTCCAGAAAAGCGATTTGAGTTGTTTTATCGTTATAAATTCCTTGAATATTTTCTCTGGTTGTTTGGCTTATAGGGCTAACTATTGCCACATGTTCGCCAACAAGTTGATTGA